>NZ_JATABI010000001.1:0-172094 GCF_036533795.1 Vibrio sp. M250220
AACTAACAGTGAGCCCCCTTTTAGGGGCCTTTCAAAGCCACCTGCTATGCAGGTGGATTTTTACATGAGCTTAAGTTTATTTAAGCCCATCGCCATGCCGGTACGCTTTCATAAAAAAAACCAAGAGGTTTACGTATGGCACAATAAAGTGCTCTATCGCATTCCGTGGCAAGAATGTGAAATATCTGTGATAGTCGCTAAAACCCATATGGGTTATGGCCGATTAAAAGATGGCTATTGGGAATACGTTCGCCGCTATATGGCTGATGAACAACCACTATGGTATGAAATCAGTAAAGAGCCTCGAATAGGGGGAGTTAACACGGATAAAGCAAGAGAACAAGGGTATAGCAACTTTGTCGCCTTAATTCGCTTTATCTTAGTTCTACCGATTGTATTTGTGTTTCGACCTGCTCTTTTTTCGCTCTGGTGCAACCCCCTGAGACATAAATGGCCGGAACAAGTCCATGAGTGGACAGGTAAGCGATGCAATTGGCATTAGACGTTTTTCACGACAGTTTATCCGCACTGCCGCTCAATCGAGCGGCAGTCGAGCTGTTGCTAACGGATGAGGGGGAATGACCCATCATGAGTGAGATTAGACAAGTCGGCCCCAACCACAGGATCGTTCAACTGATCATTTGCTTAACTGATAGGAGTTACCTCATACAAAGGGGCTTTTTTGTTGAAAAAATTTGACTAAACCGCCACACTGTCACTTTATATGCAACGCAAAAATATTTATGCACCCAGTGTCAATTCGTTCTGCAGGCGAAAACGATCTCGAACAGCTTAATGAACTGATGTATCAGCTTCATGATGAGCACCATCGTCAATGCCCTAACTACTTCAAAACAGCAGAAGAGATAGAGCAAGAAAAAAGCATTGCTCGCTATCTAGACGATCCTGAATGTCTTGTTTTTGTGGCATGTCAGGCTAACGCCATCATAGGCTTTATCACAGGGCATTTTTGTGAACTCATTTCTACAGTTAGTAAGCCGATCCAAATGGGGAGCATCGATGAGCTATTTATCTGCCCTGAATATCGTGGACAAGGTGTGGCGAATCAACTTTGCCAAAAAATAGAACAACGCTTTGTTGAGTACGGTGTACAGGAAGTTTGTGTTGAAGTGTGGCAATTTAATGCTTCAGCGGTCGAATTCTATCAGCAGTTCGGTTTTGAACATCATATTCATTGGTTACGTAAGTCAGTCGGGAAACACAAGCCAGCATCATGAGTTTTTATTCTAATATAGTTAGCACCTTTATATGTCTGATCTCAGCCTTCTTTTCTCTTTCCTCTGTGGCTGAGTCAGACTCATCAAATTTAAAGGGCGCGGTGTGCGTTATTCGCTCAGGCGAGAAAGTGGTGATGGTCAATGAAATTATTACCAGCAAGCTTTCACTGCCAGCAGGCACCATCGCCAGTGGTGAAGATCCAAAGCTGGCAGCGCAACGCGAAGCGTGGGAAGAGACTGGGCTGGTGGTTTCTGTAGGCAATGAATTAGGTCGGAGTGATAACGCTGCGTTTTATGATTGTGTTGCGGACTCAGATATTGTCGCTTTCCAATACAACAATCTTCTCGATGGAAACGAGTTACCCATTTGGTTTGCTCCACATTATGGTATTGAGATATCGTCTGCAATGTTAGTCGATCCACAACTGGTGCCTAAGGGAGACTATCGTTTTCCAGATCAACTTCAGTGGTTGATTGATGCTTTGCCAAATGCCACCGATCAGGGCGTACTTTACGTGGGCAATCTCGTCGAGGCGGCGCCATTTTTCAATCAGTTAGAACTCGGTTGGATGGTGCAATTGCAACATTCTTTGCTCAAGATGCCTGAGTATATTTATACGGTTTTAGACCTAATGTTGCTCGCGGGTAATTATCTTGCCAATCCGCTAATTCTATTGGGGTTATTTCCTCTACTTTATTGGCGATTTGGTAAGGAGTTTTGTTATCGAGCGTTCTTTGCCGTTACCGTAACATCACTACTTAGCCTTGTTGCTCAACAGGGGTTTGCACTTCCGCGGCCGCATGTGTATCTGCCTGCTGTAGAGTTGGCATCAAGTTATGGATTTGGCTTACCGAGTTTACCAATAGCCGTTTGGCTTTGTGTGGGTGTGTTGGTTCTTGATGCACTGAAAAAACTGTATCTTAATCGTTGGTCAATCATGCTTCTGATTGCCGTGAGTTGGCTCGCTATTGCCAAGTTTTACAGTGGTGCTGCTTTCATGATTGACAGTATTAGTGGCGCGTTATTAGGTGCTTTATGTGCATGGCATATCATTAGACTACAAAACCGAACCGAAGTGGATGCGATGGTATTACTCTCATCTAAGCTGGTTTGGGGTATGCTGGTTTTTACCGCGACACTACTCACCATCTTTTGGCCAATACCTGTATTTACTTATTGGTTAGCAATAATAGTGACGGTGTTCGGTTTGGTTTCAACCCAGCGTACAGAGCAGAAAAAGGCGAATGGCAAGGATACGGTGATTGCTATGTTTGCTATGGTCATAACCTATTTGTTGGTCAGTTATGCTGCGACCTTTGTGTCCTCAAGCGGCCTCTATTCGCTGATTGTCGAAACACTTAGATACCCGTTATTGCTGATTGTGTTCGCAATACTTATCAGAGCAAAAGCAAAGGCAGCGTAACGCTGCCTTTGTGCATTAGGGCTTATTTGTTCAAAATGAATTGCTCAATAGCTTTTGCAACTCCGTCGTCATTGTTGCTCGACGTAATATAGTTGGCGATGGCTTTGGTCTGTTCCATCGCGTTTTCCATCGCAACCCCAAGCCCAGCATATTCGAGCATGTGGTGATCATTTTCAGCATCACCCATGCAAATCACCTCGTCAGCCTTAATGCCTAGATAATCTGCAATGGTTTTGACACCAACGCCTTTATTACTGTCGAGACTCAGAAACTCTAGGAAAAAAGGCGCACTTTGAACAATGGTAAATTCCTCTCGCACCGATGGTGGGATCTGATCAACCAGTTTGGTCAGGGTTTCTGGCTCGGCAACAATCATGGCCTTGATGATAGCGTGGTTGTCATCAAGTTGTTCAAAGTCCATTTCGGTTACTGGAATTTGGTTAATAGTGGATTCAATTTGAGTGAATTCATTGTGCTTTGGGGTGATAAGCCCTAGCTCTGCACTAAAGGCATGACAGTAAGCACCTAGTTGTAGCGCCAGTGCTGCAACTTGTTTCGCGCGCTTACCATCAATGATGGCAGTGTGAATCAGTTTGTTGGTGCCCAGTTCTTTCACCATTGAGCCATTGAAGTAAACAACGAACTCATTGTCACCTTCAATGTTGAGCTCCGTTAGCTTCGCTTGCATGCCGTCCAGAGGACGACCAGAGGCAAGAACCACCTTTACACCACGTTGACGTGCTTCGGCAATCGCACGTTTTGTTCTCTCGCTAATGGTCTTTTCGCTGGTGAGCAAAGTGCCATCCATATCAAGAGCAATCAATTTATACATAACTTACCTTAAAATAGAGCGTAGACGACGCAAAAGAGCCCAGCATAATGGCTGAGATTCGAATGATCAATTTATGAATTAGTTGACCTTCAACTTGGAGTCCTTTAAGGTCTCGTTCCTGCAAACTTTTGATGATGATTTAGGCTGAGTTTAAGTTGTATAAGATTAACGAAATGTTTCAAACCATTCAGGGAGAAGGGGTCTTTACGGGCGTACCTTCGGTATTTGTCAGATTGCAAGAGTGTCCAGTGGGTTGTGCTTGGTGTGATACTAAGCAAACTTGGGATGCGACCCCGCAAGACGAATGCTCGCTTGAAGAAATCCTAACCAAGAAAGAGGACTCTCCGACTTGGTGTAGTGTATCAGCACAAGACATTGTTAATGAGTACAACAAGCAAGGCTACACCGCTCGACATATTGTGATTACTGGCGGTGAACCTTGTATTTACGATCTTCGTCCTCTAACGGCTGCGTTTGAAGCCATGGGTTGCCAATGTCAGATAGAAACCAGCGGAACTTATGACGTTGTAGCTAGCGAAAATACATGGGTGACAGTGTCACCGAAAGTGGCTATGAAAGGCAAACTGCCAGTGTTAGACAGTGCATTATTGCGAGCGAATGAGATTAAACACCCAGTAGCAACAGAGAAAGACATCGATCAGTTGGATGCTTTGCTAGAACGCGCTCAAGTGCCAAAGTCGACTACCATTGCTCTTCAGCCAATCAGTCAAAAACCACGTGCAACCGAGCTGTGTATTGATGTCTGTATCGCTAGAAATTGGCGTCTGTCGATCCAAACTCACAAATACCTCAGCATTGCTTAAAGGAAACAAACATGAACAAAGCCGTTGTAGTATTCAGTGGTGGTCAAGACTCAACCACATGTCTTGTCCAAGCGCTTAAACAGTTTGATGAAGTTCACGCGATTACTTTTGATTATGGTCAGCGTCATAAGTTAGAAATCGAAGTGGCACAAAACTTAGCAAAAGAGTTGGGTGTTAAGGCACATAAGGTGATGGATGTCAGCCTATTGAATGAACTGGCAATTAGTTCCCTCACTCGTGATGACATTGCGGTTTCTCATGAACTGCAAGAGAATGGCCTACCAAATTCGTTTGTACCTGGTCGCAATATCCTGTTTTTAACCCTAGCGGGTATCTATGCTTATCAGATTGGTGCGAAAACAGTGATTACTGGTGTATGTGAAACGGATTTTTCTGGCTACCCAGATTGTCGTAATGATTTCGTTAAAGCGATGAACAACGCATTAGCTCAGGGTATGGACTACCAACTAGAGATTGCGACCCCATTGATGTGGCTGAATAAGGCCGAGACTTGGGCATTGGCGGATCAATATGACGCTCTGCAACTTGTACGTGAGAAAACCCTGACTTGCTACAACGGGATTATTGGTGACGGATGCGGAGATTGCCCATCATGCGAACTGAGAAAAGTCGGTCTAAATGACTATTTGGACAACCGCGAAGCGGTGATGGCAGCCTTAGTGGCCAAGCAATAAGAACAAAAAAGCGTCCCGAGGGACGCTTTTGGTCATTAGTCTAGGTACATCTTCGCGAGATCTGATGGCTCCATCTCTTTACCTTCAAGTTGAGCATTCCAGTTAGTACCAACTAGAACACCATCTTCAGCAAGAGTTAGCAACCAATCTTCAACGAAAATATCCAGTGGGATTTCTAGCACTTCGAAGTCTGCCCACTCTTCAACATTGTGCGCTTGTGCATCTTCTTTATTTGACCAGAATGGCATTACTTCACTGTTTTCAAATTCAGTAGAGTCACAAGACAGCCAGCCTTCTTCATTTCGCATGCCCCAAACTAGCTTAGATTGCTTAGTTTCTGAAACGAATAGCTCAAGGTTTGCTTGAATATCAGAAGTTAATTTGCTCATTGGTTTTATCTCATACGTTTAATTGCTGCTAGGGTAACACTCATCACCCAAAAGCAAAATAAAAAAGGGAGCCGAAGCTCCCTTAATCAAAAACAAATGGTTATTTCTCAATCTTTGTGAAGATTGACCACTCTTCTTTAACATTACCTTTGTGGCCGACAACCGTTGCCACTACCTTGCGGTTTTTCGCATGACTGATTTCGTCTGTGCCTAATGCTTCAAGATCTGTGTCACCGAAACCTATAATGCGGACACGGTCTGGAGCAACACCGTTTTCAAGCAATGCCTTTTCTACTGCTTGTGCACGACGCTCAGATAGAGCCATGTTGTATTCCGCTTTACCTACTTTACTTGCATAGCCACGAAGTTCGATCGACGTTGACGGGTAAGATTCAAGGAAGGCAGACATCTCACGAATCTGAGCTAAGAAAGCGGGTTGAATCTGATCCGAATCGTTAGCAAACAGAATATGCAGATTTAGCTGTTCTTCTGTTTTGATGTAAGTACCACATCCATCGTTATCGATATCGGCTTTAGCCGGAGTTTGAGGACATAAATCGCGCGCATTAATCACACCATCCCCATCTTCGTCCAGCAAGTCTGCTAGCTGATTCGGAGTCGGAGTTGCGCGATACTCGTACGTGTCTTCGGCTTTGAGTGGCGCTGCAAAAATCGTTGCAGTGACAAGCGCTGAAAGTACTGTTTTTTTCATCTTAGTATTCTACCTTCTTATTCCACTCTTCAGGTGTATCCACACGTAGTGCCGCCATCAAGTTGCCCGTTGCATTCATAACACGGTACTTAGCGTACTGCTCGTCATACTTAGCATCTAGGTAACCTTTGCGAGCCTCGAACAACTCGTTCTCAGTGTTGAGCAAGTCAAGTAGGGTACGTTTGCCGAGCTTGTACTGCTTTTGGTACGCAATAACGGTGTCAGATGCCGAGTCTACGTGGTCAGCAAGAAACTCTTTTTGCTGAACGGTTAGATCAAGAGCACTCCATGATAGACGCAAACCTTCTTCAACAGTGCGGAATGTACGATCTCGGAAATCTTTCGCTTTATTCAACTGATAT
Source organism: Vibrio sp. M250220 (assembly GCF_036533795.1). Classification (NCBI taxonomy): domain Bacteria; kingdom Pseudomonadati; phylum Pseudomonadota; class Gammaproteobacteria; order Vibrionales; family Vibrionaceae; genus Vibrio; species Vibrio sp. M250220. Next base: position 6,477 of record NZ_JATABI010000001.1, read on the forward strand.
GCTGCGCTCTCTGAACGGTCTGCATCAGAGCCACCGTTGTATAGGTTATAGCGCATACGTAGCATTGCAGAGAATTCGTCGCTGCCACCCTCAATGCCGCCGGCATCATCGCGCCAAGTTTGGTTGGCTTCGATTGACAGTGTTGGGTAGTTAACGCCTTTAGTTTGGTCGTATTGGAATCGAGCAGAATCGACATCAGCTTGAGCTATCTTGATCACTGGATGTGAGTTAAATGCGGTGTCTAAAGCTTCATCCACCGTGAAAGGGATTGCGGTTTGATCGGCACGAGGGAAGATTAACCCTTGTGGTGCTTGACCAACGATACGCTTGAATTGAGTGTGGACATCAAACAGGTTGTTTTGCGCAGCGAGCAAGTTGCCGTGCGCTTTAGCTAAACGTGCTTCTACTTGTGATAAATCCGCTGTTGAACCTATTCCTGAATCAACACGCTTGCTGATGTCACGATAAATCTCTTTGTGTACAGCCAGATTACTTTCAGAAAGAGCTAACACTTCATATGCTTTTGTCGCGTCCAAGTAAATCTTAGTCACTTGAAGAGCGATATCTTGGGCGTCGGAAAGAAGTTGGAATCGAACAGACTCGGCGTCTGCAGCAGTTCTATCCATGTCGTTAAGAGTAGCAGAACCATCCCATAACAACTGTGTCAGCGTCAAAGTCGCTTCTTTACGGGTCAATTCATTTTCGGTTCCTGATGCCAAGTCAACCGCTTCATAACCAATACCTGCATCTAAATCCAATTTAGGCATGTAAGCGCCAGTTGATGCTTCTGAGTCATAAAACTTACTCATAAACTCATTGTATGATGCTTTAATTTCAGGATTAGTAGTAATAGTGTAGGCAACTGCTTGCTCTAATGTTTGACTATGTGCTGGAAAGCTAAGTGCAACCGCGCAACTTAGTACTTTCAACTTATTCCAATTCACTCTGACTCTCCTCGAAGTGCTCGTAATTGAGGATAATACTCAACTTTTTTGTCTCGTTTGTGAGATTTATCCATCGATAGCGCCAATAAAATAACACTCTTAGTAGCAGAAAACTAATGAAAAACGCATTTATTGTGTTGCTAAGTTGTTAATTATCGACAAGGATTAAAAAATTGAGTGCATATTGGTTAAAGAGGCATCATTTAGACTTTATGATGCTAAAAATGTGATCTTAATTCACGGTCTCAATGTTGAGAAATGCAACTTGTGTCGTGTTTGTTGAGGCTTTTATACAAAAAATGTGTTTAGCCGAATAGTTAAAGATGTTAATTTATAACCTGCATGAATTTTTAACATTGCCAAATTTTTGTCGGCAATGACATAAGCAAGAATTTAGTCAAGGATAAAGGGCTTAAAATATGGGTTTTGGTACTTACGTAGCAGTAGGCAATTTAGCAGCAAACCAAATCATCGTTATTGATGCAAACGGTAATGTTCGAGTTTTGGTAGAGGGAGAGCTTCCAAAACCCGGTGAGGTGATTGTTCAGGGCAATCCTAAGTTTGCTGAAGATCAACAACTACAAGTCAACCTAGTTGGCGACAACGGCGAGAACCAAGATATCTCAGCAGAAATTGCAGATATCTTTGCTGCGTTAGAAGAAGGCCAAGACCCGACTGAGTTAGGTGAAGACTTTGCAACGGCCGCTGGTGGTCAAAGTGGTTCGAGCCTAACTGCTTCCACAACTGTTGCGCGTGATGCTGCCGAGACGATTGCTTCGACTAATTTCGATACTTCAGGTTTTGAATCGTTAGGTCTTTCTCAGACACAAAGCCTTGCACTCCTAGAGCAATTCCGTCTATTCAATCCTATTTTCGTTGATCTAAACAATGACCCACTAGGTGATAGCCTTGCCGTTGTTACAGACGAAGATACACCTATCAGCGGAACACTGACAGCTACAGACCAAAATGCCCAAGATATCCTAACTTTCTCCCAGTCTTCTGCGCCTGCAAATGGTACGGCTATCGTAAACCCAGACGGCACTTGGACCTATACGCCGAATGAGAATTATAACGGCCCTGATAGCTTCACTGTCATTGTCAATGACGGCAATGGTGGTACAGATACGCTGGTAGTCAATATTGATGTTACTCCTGTGAATGATGCTCCAGTCTTTGTTGACTTGAACGATGTACCAGTTGGCGATTCAGAGTCTGTTGTGACTAAAGAGGACGATCCAATTTCGGGTAAGGTTCAGGCTACCGACGTTGATGGTGATGACTTAACCTACTTAGTATCAGAACAACCTAAAAACGGTCAAGTAACTGTTGATAGTGAGGGTAATTGGACTTATACACCAAACGAAGAATACAACGGTACCGATAGTTTTATTCTTACTGTGGATGATGGTAACGGTGGTACAGACACAATTAAGTTTGACGTGGACGTCTTACCTGTGGCTGAGATGACAGTGACCGCCGGCCAAACTGTAGTGGAAGATGATAGCGCATATATAGAATTCACTATTTCTTTAGATCAAGCAGTGACGGAAGATGTCGAGCTAAATCTGTCTCTGGGAGAGCTAAGTGATACAGCAACTAAAGGAAGTGACTATTTAGATAATCTATTTATCGCAATTGGACCAGGTCAGTTCCGAGCTTTAACCTCTGAAGACTTAATATTGAAGTCGGGTGAAACTCAGTTAAAAGTCTACGTTCAGGTTCAAGATGATCTGGAGACTGAAGATCTAGAATCAGTCACTTTAACTGCTCAGAGTAATAGCGAATTCTTGGAGTCGCCTTCTGCAAAGGATACTGGAACTATTGAAGACGATCTGGTCAAGCGCGAAGATGGCTCTAAAGTGGACGCAGATGCACCAGATCTTCTAGTGAGCGGCGGCGACAAAGCGGTTGAAGGCGAAGAAACGTGGTTGAACTACGAAGTCTCGCTGAGTGGCGACGCATTTGGTGATGTAGCGGCCAAGCTTGATATTACAGGTACAGCTTCAGATGCGGACTTGGGTCGCATTCAAATCAAACTTCCAAACGGTCAATGGCAGAATTACGATGAGACGGACGGTTTCCTAGTACCTGATTCAGGTGTGGTGAAGGTTCGAGTTGAAGTTCTGGACGACAATGAAACGGAAGGCCGTGAAACGGTTATCGTGACCGCAACCACGGACAGTAACCACGTTAACGACCAGTCAGCCAGCGCGACGGGTATCATCAAAGACGATCTGGTCAAGCGCGAAGATGGCACTAAAGTGGATGCAGATGCACCAGATCTTGTGGTGACAGGCGCTGCGAATGTCACGGAATCAGACGACGCGTACCTAGAGTACGATGTATCACTGAGTGGTCCAGCTGCGGGCGCAGTGAATGTATCACTGTCCTTGAGTGGTGATGCGACGTCTGGTGAGGACTACAACCCACAGATTCAGTACTTCGATGGTCAGGACTGGGTTAATTACACAGGCACGCTTGTGATCCCTGAAAGTGGTAATGCAGTTCGTGTCCGCGTTGCTGTGATTGATGATCTGGAAACCGAGTCAACGGAAGGCGTCAAGCTAACAGCGACGACAACGGACAACAACGTAGCCGATCAAGAAGCATCGGATACGGTTTATATCTTTGATGACCGAGGCACTGGTAACCCTGACGTCGATGAAGACACCAAGGCAAGTTTTCAAATTGAAGGCGGTGATACTGTCGAAGAAGGAGACGATGCGTATTTGAGCTTTAATGTCTCCATTAGTAACGGAGTTGCTGAAGACGTAAGTTTCGCACTATCGGCCGCTATAGATGGTGTCTCGACTACACAGGATGCACAAGCAGGCATAGATTATGTAGATTATGAGTTCTATGTTTCTGATGGTAACGGCGGATTTGTTAAAGCTGAGGCTAGTGATCTTGTAATTCTTGCTGGTGAAACTTCTACTCAAGTCTTTGTAAAAGTAATTAATGACGGTGATTATGAAGGTGATGAGGTCGTAGGCCTAACAGCTGAAACAACGAGTGACCTTGTCACTGGGAATAAAGTAGATACAGCAACAGGAATTATTACTGATTCTACTGACAACCCACCTACAGCCGAACACTTTACTGCTCCGGTAAATTCTACCGGTAAAACGCAAGTTGTCTTTGAAACAGCAGATACGCCTATCAATACTGATCCATCTGATACTTCAACAGACCATATATCTGATGCTGAAGATGATGATGCAGGCGTTGACCCGAAAGTAGTTATTGTTGAACTACCAGACCATGGCCAGTTGTTCTACAAAGAGGGCGATGAGTTCTTCTCTGTAGAGGAAGAGCACTTACTCGGTGGCTCAAACGAGAAACACTTTGACGCAAACTCTATTCACTACGAACCAGATGCAGATTCTGAAGGCTTTATTCTTGGCGTTAAAGATGCTGAGCTTTCTGAAGCAGGAGCTTCAAACGAAGAGTTCCTTAACTGGGGTGACGCTACATCAGATAGCAATGTTAGAACCCTAGACTTGGGTAATGGTCACGTTGTGACTATTACTTCAAACGGTGATCTATTCCAGCATATGGGTGATCCAAGCGCGAATCACGTCGGTTACGGCATTGGCGTCAACAATGATAAAGGCATTGATAAAAATGATTCCATCTCGATTGACTTTGGTTCTCGCCCTGCGACTAGCGTCACTCTCGGTTTAGATGGTGTTGGTGGTTGGTTCCATGAAGGACTTGACACAAACGACGAAACCTCAGTCAGAATTGTAGTTCACTACGAAGGTGGACCAGCAGAAGGGGTTGAGTATACATTCCAGAAATCGACATCTGGCGACAGCAACCTATTCCACGAGATTACTATCCCAGCTAACGGTGAGTTAACTAGTGGTACTTTGGTAGGTGCCTCGCTTCCTGACGGCGCAATTATTACAAGTGTTGAGCTAGGAACTAATGGTAATGGTAACTGGGAGTTACGCTACCTAGAGACTGAAGCGACAGATAGCTTTGATTACCGTGCTGTTGATAGTGACGGCAATATGAGTGAAACCAAGACAGTTACTGTCGATGAAAGTAACGGTAGCTTGGAAGCAAATAATGATCCTCAAGGCTTTGAAGTTAAACTTGGCGAATACAGCGATGACAATAGCTCACCTTGGACAGACGAGGGTGTAGCGTTAAGTGCCAGCTTTAATGGTCAAGATAAAGCCTTCGCTCACGACGGCATTAAGATTGGCGTTGCGGGTCAAGTAGGTGGCCTTGGTGCTCAGATAGAGTACGACCGTGACGAACAAATCTCTGAGAAGTTTGAAATCAACTTAGACAAGCCAGCGACTCAATTTACCTTCTCTGTTTCTAATTTGTTTGAGAATGAAGGTAATGACGGTGGCTTTACAGACAACCATGAGCAAGGTCGTTGGGTTGCTTACCTTGACGGGATTGCTGTAGCCAGCGATACATTCGTTGCTGAGGGTAATGGTAAGGGTACTTATGAAATCGTTCCAAAAGGACCTGATGGCACTCCGATCGCATTTGATAGTGTTGTATTCGAAGCAACGGAATACTCTAACAGACCTACGCATGACAATGACGCATCAGATTATTTCCTAACGGGATTTAAAGCGTCTAGCGAAGGCGCATATGCTGTGAATCAAGGCGGTATCCTTACGATTCCAGCATCGCAACTTGCTGGCATAAATGGCTCTGAACTGCTTGATAACGACTTTGACTCTGACGGCGATAGTCTACGTATCACTTACGTATATGGTGAGACTGAAGGTAATGCTTACATCAAAGATGGTGTGGTGTACTTCGATCTAACTGGCGATGACTTTGTTGGCGAAACAACATTCAAATACCAGATTACTGATGACAATGGTGAAGTCGCAAGTGCTACAGTCAATGTTATCGTTAACCCTCAGCCGACTGCTTCGAATGTTGCGTCTGTCGACTTACTAGCAGATTCAGTATTGGAAGGCGATGAGCTCGGTTTCAAAGTAACGTTAGATTCGAGTGCGCTTGTCGAAACTAAGCTAGATGTTACGTTCGGCAAGGATAGCGATGATGCTAAAGATTCTGGTAATGAGAAGGATCTCGACCTAAGCAAGGTTCGCTTTACAAACGGTGTTACCTATGATGAGCAAAGCGGTAAGCTGATTGTTCCAGTAGGCGTGATAGATTTCGCAGTTCTTATTCCAACTCTTGTTGATGGTGTTCATGAGCTTGATGAAAACTACAGCTTAAACGTTGGTGGAGTATCTGATACTGGTATTATTGAAAATGTTGATTCAACGACTCTAACTGTTGAAAGTGTTGCAGATGTAGCTGAAGGATCTAAAGCGGTATTCTCGGTAAGTCTGTCTAATCCATCTTCAGAAAATATCGATGTATCGCTCGCCATTTCGCTTGATGGTGATGCTACATCTGCAGAACAAGCTGACTTTAAAGATATCAGCGAATTGTTTACTGCCTACTATCTAGAACCTCAGCTGTCTGGTGAACCACTACGTGTTGAACTTGAAATAGTCATCAAGGATGGAAAACCTACTGTTACTATCCCTAACGGTGAGACAGAGATCTTCGTTGAAGTAGCAACAAAAGACGACTCTGTATTTGAAGGCGCGGAAGACTTTACTCTGGTTGTCACTGATGAGTCAGGTTATGTATCGAATGATTCTGCTTCAGATGAAGCGACTATCCTAGATGATGGTACAGACCCAGATGGTCCTCAAGGTCCACAAGTTGGTAATGATGATCGCCCTGTCGTAGAGAGTATCTCTAATCCTCAAGTCGATGAAGAAGCGCAAAGCCCTCAAGCAGTATTCGACGTAGAGTTATCAAGTGAAAGTACTTCGACAACAAAAGTCGAGCTGACACTGCGTGAAGGAACAGCGGGTAAACCGGAAGACTTTGATGCGACACAAGTGATCATAAAAGTTTCTGGTCAGCCAGACCAAATAATTGGCGTGGACAGTAATGGCAAGTTTGTTATTGAGGCGCTACCTGCAAATACAAAGGCATTCCAGGTTGTTGTAGCGGTTAAACCTGATGATATCAGTGATGATGGTGAGCAGTTCCGACTGGACGCAAAAACAGAGTATCAAGTAGGTGGTGTAGTTACAGGTACAGCGACAATACTGGACAACGAGAAACCAACAATCGATTTAGATGGCAGCGATTACAGATTTGAGTTCGTTAGTCAGAGCGCAAGCTACAAGAACGTCTTTGGTTACTACGTAGTTGATGGAACAACCGGTAATAAAGAGCTACATGTATTGGTATCAAACTCGCACGAACCGCAAGATGGATCAGTACTTCCGGGAACAGTTAGCTCAATTGGAAATATTGAGTATTTCTTGATTCCTAATGGTGCAGACTTAGTCAAGGGTAAAGAGCTTTACATCACAGACAAAGGTAAGTTAGTGATCGATGGAAAAGAAAACGATCTGCCTATCTTCACATCTAACGATTCCCTTGGTCAGTTGCGTGTTAACAGCGATGGTAACGGTAATCTATTACTAGAGATCGACGATCAACATACGGGTAATGATGACAACGACTTTAATGACTTAGTGATTAAAGTGGTGAAACAGGACTCAACCAATGACTACCAAACCACCTTTACAGAAGGTGGAGCAACGGTCGGCATTGTAGATGAAGATGTTGATATCATCGACGATAAGAACACCATTGTGTCGATGACGATCGAGTTGTCACAACAACATATTAATGATGAGCTGTTACTTACTGGCTCCTTTGCGGGCTTCACGGTTAATAACCGTGGTACTACTATCACCGTAACTTCTGATAGTGGGGCTACGCCAGCCGAGTTTGAAGCGATTCTAAAACAGGTTCAGTTTAACAACACGAGTAGCGAACCAGGTACCGTTGACCGTACCGTTACTATTACAGTGTCTGATGGTGTTAACACCAGTGACCCTGCTTACACTACCGTTAAGGTTATCCCAGTTGATGATATTCAAACACCAGATGCAGAGAGCAAATCGGTTTATGGTTTTGAAGACACCGTATTAACCTTGTCACTCAATGATTTTGGTATCGAACATGGCAGCGATGTTCTCATCGTGACTAAACCAGTGTTGGGCGATCTGGTAATTAATATTGGAACCGCCGAGCTGCCAAACTGGCAGGTACTGGATGCAAACGAAATTATGTCAGAACAACTTACTTCTGGTGTGATTGGCTTTAAACCAGATGCAAACCAAGCTGGACACGATGATTTTGCTGACAACGGTGTTGGTAACAAGCTAAGCGATTACGCAGAAATCGTCTTTAAGGCTAAAGATGGCGATATCACTTCAGGAGAACACACTTTGACAGTCGATATTGCTGCAGTTTCCGATGCCCCGATTGTCGACATTAGTGTGCATCAAACAGTAACAATACCAGTCAAACCTGAAATTGATACTACAACAATCAAAACTAAATCTGATTCTGAACTTGAAGCTATATTTAATGGTAAAGTCTACTCAGATAAACATTCAGTAAGTCAGGACGATGTCGAAGGCCGTGTCAATGCGATTTTCATAGCTCAAACTGATGCTGATGTACATACGTACACAGGTTCTTATAAAGGCGAAGATGTGTTCATTGGTGGTGGGCAAAACGAGACTTTCCACGGAATGGTTGGAGAGGCTGTCGACCATGAAGCCTTTGGCATAGATGACCCGAATCATGACTACTTTACGAACGAAAAAGGTGAGGTAGTTCAAGCAGTAGATACTGTCATTTACCAAGGTAGTTATTACGATGAGAACGGTGTACCTCGTTTTGAAATAACGTGGAATGATAAAAAAGGTGGTGGCTATTTCCAAGTTGTAGACTTAAGCGAAACGGAAACTAAAGGTAAAGTCGGAGACCATCTTTACTATATTGAACGTGTCGTATTTGCCGACGCGATTATTGAATTAAACAATGAGACTGGCGATAATAATGTTCTCACTGAAAGTCTAGTTCCATTAACTATCGACGTGTTCATTCAAGATAAAGATGGTAGTGAACAATTAACGAGTAAGGGTGTTGAGCTTTCAGGGGTTCCTGTTGGCGTTGATCTGTTCATTGGTAATGTACTTCAAACACCGTCTAGCGTTGTTAACGGTATTAAGACCTATACACTAAACATCGCTATTAGCGAACTAACTCATTCTGGTTCTATTTCAGACGCGAAGCTTCATATTCCCGCTAACTACGATGGAACCCTAGACTTCGAAGTAACCGCGACAGCAGTCTCAACAGAGACAAGTAATGGCAGTCAATCAATCGGGCAGGATAGCGAAACTATCTTCTTGTCTGGTGATAGAAACACTAATGCAGACGAAGTAGATACAGTTACGGTTAAACCTCACGAACAAGGTACAGAGAGTGAAACATTAGATTGGGTTGTAACAAAAGGTAAAACCCCAGATTACACTAGTGGAAATAATAACTCCGATCGCATAGATGTTGGTGGCTCAGGCGACCTAGTTGAATCAGGAATAGGTGATGATGTTATATTCTTGGGCGATAGTGCGGGAACATCACCAAACAAGAATGACAAATCCGAAGAAAATTTAGAGAACTTCGTTATTGGTGCCGACAGCCAGATCTATGACTCAAATAACGCTGAGAAACTGCACGTACCACATAGCAAATCTGATGATATTGACTACGCTCATGCGGGTAAGGGCAAGGACATTGTCTATGGTGAAGAAGGAATTGATGCAATTTACGGCGGTGAAGGTGATGATTCGCTATTTGGTGGTGAAGGTAACGATGGTCTTCGTGGTGGACAAGGCGATGACTTACTCTCTGGTGGCCAAGGGGATGATGTTTTAATCGGAGGTATCGGTGGCGATATCCTGATAGGTGGCGAAGGCGAAGACATCTTCAAATTCGTTGACCAAGGCTCAGGTGTCCGCAATGGCGAAGTCGATACCATCAAAGACTTTACCAAAGGTGAAGACAAGATTGATATCTCTGAGTTACTTAATACTGATGCGGATGATTCAATCGCTAGTCTATTGGGCAGCAATGCAATCGGCTTGTCTATTGATGGTGATAACTTGGAATTAACGATCTCTGACAACGGGGCTAACCAAAAAGTTGTTATAGAGGGAGCGACATCACAATATAGTGACTATATTTCAGGCAGTTCTATTACCGACACTAGCGCAATCCTAAACGACCTACTGAAGGTATACGACACAACTAACCACTAAACCAAAAAGGGCCGCAAGGCCCTTTTTTAATCCTAGTTACTTAGGCTGTGTATTCTTCAGCACCAGTAAAAAGAAAGGGTTGACACCAAGTGCCAACCCTTCAAAATTTTCTCGCAACTCGCAACTCGCAACTCGCAACTCGCAACTCGCAACTCGCAACTCGCTTGGGTGGTCAGCCGCTTGTTCAAAGCGTTCGACAAACTTGACTTGGCGACCCGAATCGACAGCAGCGTCGGCAATCACTTTCTGGAATAGCTCACCACTCATTAAGCCTGAGCAAGAGTAGGTCAGTAGTGTGCCACCAGGTTTAAGGATCTGCATTGCCAGCATATTGATATCTTTATAGCCGTTAGCACCTGAAGTTAGATTGTTTTTGCTGGACACAAACTTAGGCGGGTCCATGATTACAACATCAAATTTGGTGCCTTGATCGCGATATTCGCGCAACAACTTAAATACGTCGGCATTGAGGAATACCGCGCGTTTTTTAGAGATATCAAACTCGTTGAGTTCAGCGTTGTACTTAGCAGTATCTAGCGCAGGCTGAGAGACATCCGCGTTGATCACACGTTTGGCACCGCCTTTAAGAGCGTACAAGCCAAAGCCACCAGTGTACGAGAAACAGTTAAGCACTTCTTTGTCTTTAACGTATTTCATCGCTTGCTGGCGACTGTCGCGTTGATCGAGGTAGAAGCCGGTTTTGTGGCCTTCGATAATATCCACGCTGATCTTTACACCGTTTTCTTCAATGACTACTGAGCGTGGTGGCTGTTCACCGTGCAATACACCCGTTGTCTCCTCAAGACCTTCTTTCTTACGTACTGCCACGTCTGAGCGCTCGTAGATGTTGCAATCAGGGAACACTTTTAATAGCGCATCGACAAGGGTTTGCTTGTGGTACTCTGCACCAGCGCTCAGCAGTTGGCATACCAAGTAGTTCTGAAACTTATCGATTGTGATACCAGGTAGGCCATCAGATTCAGCCGCAATCAAACGGTATCCAGTTAAACCGTCACGCTCGATGATGTCTTCACGTAACAGTTGCGCGTCTTGAATGCGTTTAACAAAGAAATCGGTGTTGATGTCTTGTTTGTCAAAACTCCAGACTCGTGCACGAATCTGAGAGTTTGGTGAGTAGGCCGCTTTCGCCAGCCACTTTCCATCGTGTGTGAATACATCAACCGTTTCACCTAATGTCGGTTCACCCTCAACACGGTGGATACCACGAGAGAATACCCATGGGTGTTTACGGCGGAGTGATTTATCACGGCCTTTGACTAGATAGATAGCTGGAGTCATTGGATTACTCAATTGTTTGTTTTTCAAGGTGGGGTATTTTCAAGGAACTACTAGGGAAAAGCAAATAAAAGAGCCGCTTAAAAGCGGCTCAATCGATTAGGCTTTAAGGCCTGTCAGCAGTGACTCCATCTGGTCACTCTGACTTCGGAGCTGGGCGATGTTAGCGTTGGTTGTGTTAATCATGTCGTGAACATTGTCGGCCTGAACACGGATCTCCTCAACGCTAGCGGCAATATTGTCCGCCACCACGCCTTGCTCTTCAGCGGCCGTCGCGATTTGTACACTACTGTCTGAGATGGATTGGTTCTTCTCAGCCAATGCGCCAATCTCAACATCGACTTCAGACATCAACTGCTGACCTTCTGAAGCATTAACGACGGTAGTCTCCATTAAACGAGTTAAAGATTGGCTATTGCGCTGTAGCGCTTCAATCATGCTCTGGATCTCAACGGTTGCTTGCTGAGTTCGTCCTGCTAATGCTCGCACTTCATCTGCAACGACGGCAAAGCCTCGACCTTGTTCACCGGCACGGGCTGCTTCAATCGCCGCGTTAAGCGCGAGAAGGTTAGTTTGCTCTGAAATAGCGTTAATGGTTGTCACCACTTCATCGATTTGCGCAGCATTGGCATCAAGTTCAGCAACGGCTTCAGAGGCAGACTGAATCTCCTTCGACAGCTGTGAAATCGAAGCAAGGGTGTGGACGACTTTGGCCTGTCCTTGAGTTGCAACGCTACGAGCATCTTCAGTTTGTGTGCTTGAGTCATGTGCTAGAGTGGCCACTTCGCGAATTGTTGATGCCATCTGCTCTGTCGCACTGGCCAGTGAGTTCAGGTGCTCTTGCTGAGTACCAGAGACTTCTGCGCTTTGCTGGTTAGACAGATTAAGGTCAGAACTGATCTGTTGCATCAGAGCGATGGACTCCTGAATAGAAATCACCATATTTTGTTCACGCTCAGCCACTTTATCAATGGTAATCGCAATTTCACTGAACTCGTCGCGTACTTTAAAGAAGTTCATACGGCTGGTCAGATCGCCGTTTGCTAATGTGGCCAATGCTTTATTCATGGTAAACATCGCGCCACCAATAAAAGTCATGATGTAGTAAACACCTAAAGCAATAAGTGACAGGGTGACTAAAACAATCACCATTTGAGTTGTCGACATTGCGGACCATAAATTCTGCTCATGGGAAGCGACGAGGCTGAATGCACCGTTATTTACTGAAACTGAGCCTAAACCACTGCCGATAGAGATGGTGTCTGAACTCGCCACAATACTTGCTACCTGTGCTTGCGTCAGGTTGCCCGCTTCGATCAAGTTACGCATCAAGTGGAGCTCATCCTGATAAAGATGAGCAAGCATGGTGTTTGCTGCACTGTTAAGTACCAGCGTTAGAATGATCACAGCCAGTAGGGGTAGAGCAAACAGTAAGTAGAATTTTTCCTGAATTTTGAGATGAATGAGATATTTGTCAATCCAGCGAAACGGTATTTCTTTCATTGCGAACATCCTATTATTGAGAATATGCAAACATTAATACATTTTATATTGAAATATACACAGATAACGTACGGCAGCATAGATAACTGTGATAAATATGCGCGCTTTCAACAGCAGCGATTAACTTGTCATCAAACCTTGGTGTGAAAATATCCAACACGGTATGATTGCGAATATATCGACCACAGATTCGTATCGGAATGAATTGATTAATTGCTTAAAGTCTAACGGTGGGAGGCGTAAATCATGCAGGAGTGCAGTGCGAAGTTTATCGTTTCAGGAATAGTGCAAGGTGTAGGGTTTCGTTACCACACTTCGTATCAGGGGAAAAAGTTAGGCCTAGTTGGCTACGCTAAGAACCTCAACAATGGTGACGTAGAAGTCGTGGTTTGTGGGGCGCAAGAGAAAATTGATGAGATGGCTGACTGGCTGACTCAAGGGCCTAAAACATCAAGTGTTGACCATGTTCAAAGACAGAGCGTTTCCTACAAGCCATACAAAGGATTTCAGATCCTGTAGCGTGGCAACAGGATCTCAATCGCATCTTTTTATAAGCACTTGGCAGGCTTAGGCAGACCCGCTAATTTGGTAGCCTGTTTAGCTGGCCCTTGTTTAAATAGCTTAAACAGATATTTGCTGTTGCCTTTCTCCGGACCGTGGGCTTTTTCCATTGCCTTAACCAGCATTCGAACGGCTGGAGATGTGTTGAATTCTTCATAAAAATCACGCACGAAATGAACCACTTCAAGATGGGCTTCAGTTAGCTCAATGCCTTCTTGTTGAGCCAATATCTCTATCATGCCTTCTTCCCACTGAGTATGGTCTAGTAGGTAGCCTTGAGCGTCAGTTTCGATTTGTTTGCCGTTATACTCAAACATCTTAACGATCCTAAATAGTTTGATATTCAATAGGGTAGCGCAGCATACCGCGATTGGACAATATGGCAAGAAAGAAAAAGCCCGAAAGATTATCTTTCGGGCTTTTTGGTGTTTGATTAAACGTTAATCTTAATCGTCATTCATAATGCCAAGGATGCTTAGCAGGCTGATGAAGATGTTGTAGATTGAAACGTAAAGCGTAATCGTCGCTGAAATGTAGTTTGTCTCACCGCCACGGATGATGCCTTGAGTCGTCATCAGGATCGCCATGGTAGAGAACACGATGAACAGGCTGCTTAGTGCCAGATGTAGAATCGTTGACTGGATAAAGAAGCTCGCAATCATACCTACAACCAGTACGACAAACAATGACATCATCAAACCGCCCATCATAGACAGGTCACGGCGTGTCGTTAGAGCATAAGCAGATGCAGCCATGAAGGACAGAGCAGTACCGCCAAGTGCCGTTAGGATCACATCGCCCATTCCTGCGCCAATGTATGCGTTAAGGATTGGACCAAGCGTGTAGCCTAGGAAACCAGTAAACAGGAAGGTAAATACCAAACCCATGCTATTATTACGGTTCTTTTCGGTTAGGAATAGCAGACCGTAGAAGCCAACAAGTGTGATGATGATGCCTGGACGAGGAAGATTCATCGCCATAGAAACACCAGCAACCACTGCAGACCAAAGCAGAGTCATAGAGAGTAGAGCGTAAGTATTACGCAATACTTTGTTTGTTTGCAGAGCACTTTCTTGCGTTGAAGTGCGGGTAAACATAGGACTGTTCATAATCTTCCTCGTAAGGTTTTATGTTTATATCTACATTTATGAGGTTTAATGACCAAAAGATCAAGCCCCAAGTCAGTTAGTAGTAGATAAAATAATAATAGAAATAAAAACTTATGTATTTTGAAAGATGTAACACAATATAACAACTGCAAAGGGCGACCGAAGTCGCCCCTGTGTTATGCCATCTTTAGAAATTAGTGGTGCAGGATCTGAGCAAGGAAATTTTGCGTTCGATCTGACTGTGGGTTTTCGAAGAACTCAATTGGGTTGTTCTCTTCAATAATCTCACCCGCATCCATAAAGATAACACGGTCAGCCACTTCTTTAGCAAAGCCCATTTCGTGTGTTACACACAACATGGTCATGCCTTCTCCGGCTAACTCAACCATAACGTCAAGTACTTCACGAACCATCTCTGGGTCAAGTGCCGACGTTGGTTCATCAAACAGCATCACTTGCGGGCTCATACAAAGTGAGCGAGCAATGGCAACACGCTGCTGCTGACCACCAGATAGCTGGCCTGGATATTTATCGGCTTGATCTGGAATCTTAACGCGTTCTAGATATTTCATCGCAATCGCTTCAGCTTCCTCCTTAGGCATTTTTTTCACCCAAATTGGAGCCAGCGTACAGTTTTCTAAAACAGTTAGGTGAGGGAACAGGTTGAAGTGTTGGAAACACATACCAACTTCGCGACGAACGGCCTCAATGTTTTTCAGATCTTCAGTCAGCTCATTGCCAGAAACGATAATCTGTCCCTTTTGGTGTTCTTCCAAACGGTTAATACAGCGAATCATGGTGGATTTGCCAGAACCAGAAGGGCCACAAATAACGATTTTTTCGCCTTTCTTAACGTTTAGGTTGATGTTTTTCAGTACGTGGAATTCGCCGTACCACTTGTTCATATCCTTTATTTGGATCATGTAATCTTGTTGTTGCGTCATAATACGTCCTTGAGCTCTAATTATCGTTTGTGACCGGTATGAAGTTTGTTTTCTAGCCAGATCGAATATCTCGACATGCCGAAACAAAATACCCAGAACACTAACGCGACAAATACATAACTTTCCGTTGCAAAGCCTAACCACTCAGGGTCAGTGTTTGCAGCTTGTCCGATACCCAGTACGTCAAACATACCGATGATAAGCACCAGACTAGTGTCTTTGAACAATCCGATAAAGGTGTTCACGATAGATGGGATAGTAATCTTCAGTGCTTGTGGAAGAATAATCAGCCCCATTTTTTTCCAATAACTTAGACCTAACGCGTCTGCGGCTTCGTATTGTCCTTTTGGAATAGCTTGAAGACCACCACGAACCACTTCCGCCATGTAGGCAGCACTAAACATCACCACACCAATCAATGCGCGGATAAGTTTGTCTGTTTCTGAACCTTCAGAAAGGAACAGGGGCAGCATAACTGAAGCCATAAACAGAACCGTGATAAGAGGTACACCACGCCATACTTCAATGTAGACAGTACACATACTGCGAATGATCGGCATTTCTGAACGGCGCCCTAGTGCCAGAGCAACGCCGATAGGTAGCGAAACGACAATACCGACAAGTGCGATAATCAGTGTAACCAGCAAGCCACCCCATTTGTGCGTCTCGACAACTTCCAGACCAAATACACCGCCATAAAGTAAAGCAGCAATGATAAATGGGTAGACGTTTACGAAGAATAACCAAATCCATAGACGCTTAGGTGTTTTCTCGTAAGCCAGCAATACCGTAAAGATAGCCAGTGTCACGTAGAAAAACTGAGGTCGCCAAAGCTCGTCGGAAGGGTAGAAACCATACATAAACTGGTCCCAGCGAACGCTGATAAATACCCAGCACGCACCCTCACGACTACATGCGTCACGGGTTGTGCCAACCCAGTCTGCATTGAGAATAGCCCAGTTAAACACGTCCCATAGTACCATCGCGGATAAAACGGCGAGGATAATCGTTACGACTGAGTTTATTGGACCATTAAATAGGTTTTTTCTTAGCCAACCTACCAGACCAACCGTATTTGCAGGCGGCGGAAGGCTAGGCTGAAATTGATGTACTTTCATTCTATCTCTCCACCAAAGCCACTTTCTTATTGTACAAGTTCATCAGAGCCGATGTGACTAGGCTGAGTGTTAAGTAAACACCCATCGTCATCGCAATGATTTCAATCGCCTGACCAGTTTGGTTCAGCGTTGTACCAGCAAATACTGAAACCAAATCGGGGTAACCAATCGCCATCGCAAGCGATGAGTTTTTGGTTAAGTTCAAGTATTGGCTAGTCAGCGGTGGAATAATGATACGCAGTGCTTGAGGGATAACCACCAGCTTTAGCGTGCGAGAACGTGGTAGCCCTAGTGACATAGCGGCTTCTGTCTGACCATGGCTAACGGCATTGATACCTGAACGTACAATCTCAGCAATGAACGACGCCGTGTAAACACTAAGCGCGATGAGCAAAGCCGCCAGTTCTGGGATGATGGTAATACCACCTTTAAAGTTAAAGCCTTTTAGCACAGGGTATTCGGCAGAGATAGGTGAACCCGTTAAGAAGTAAACGATGACAGGTAGAACAACACAGAGCCCCAGCATGATACGTCCCATGGGCGTTTGCTGACCGGTCAGTTTTTGCTTGTTTTTCGCCCATACACCGATCAAAAGCGTCGCGATAATGCCAATAATCACACTTGCTACAACAAAGGAAGAACCTTCGCCAAAGACTGGGGCAGGGAAGTAGAGGCCACGAACGTTGAGGAAAATGGCTTCACCCAGACTTAAACTTTGGCGAGCTGACGGAAGTGCTTGCAGAACCGCGAAGTACCAGAAGAAAATCTGAAGAAGTAAAGGAATGTTACGGAATGTCTCAATATAAACAGCAGCAAAACGGCTAACTAACCAGTTAGACGAAAGGCGTGCGATACCCATTAGAAAGCCAATCACCGTCGCGAGGATGATACCAAAAAACGAGACTAGCGCAGTGTTGAGTAGCCCGACCATAAAGGTGCGGCCGTAAGAGAAGGTTTCATCGTACTCAATCAGCGTTAAGCCAATCCCAAAGCCAGCTTCTTGAGTTAGAAAGTCAAAACCCGTGGCAATACCACGTGCTTCTAAGTTGGTTAGTGCATTATTGACAATTGTGTAAAAGAAAAAGACGAGTGCTGAAATCGCTATGATCTGGAAAACAACAGCTCTAAAGGTGGGATTGTATAAAAGGTTAGCGTTTGAATTCGGTCCGTTATCCGATTTCGTCGCAAAATTAGTAGGTTTCATACAGCTATAACCTCAAATCCATTTTTATAAAAAGGGCGGCCAAAACCGCCCATTTTCTATTGTAACTATGTAAAAATTAACGGATTGGAGGAGCGTACATGAAGCCACCCGCATTCCACAGTGCGTTTACGCCACGTGAAATTTG
Organism: Vibrio sp. M250220; assembly: GCF_036533795.1. Lineage (NCBI taxonomy): Bacteria > Pseudomonadati > Pseudomonadota > Gammaproteobacteria > Vibrionales > Vibrionaceae > Vibrio > Vibrio sp. M250220. The sequence continues at coordinate 24,498 of NZ_JATABI010000001.1, forward strand.
TAGTGGTGAACCTTCACCGACTGTGCGCTCGAAGCTCTCGCCGTAGTTACCCACTTGTTTCACAACTTGGTAACCCCAATCGTCACGGATGCCTAGGCCTTTACCTTTAGGACCGTCTACACCAAGAATACGCTTGATGTTTGGATCTTGAGACTTAAGCATTTCGTCTGCATTTTTAGAAGTGATGCCGTATTCTTCAGCGTTCACCATTGCAGCTAGAGTCCACTTAGCGATGTTAAACCATTGATCGTCACCTTGACGAACCACTGGGCCTAGAGGCTCTTTAGAAATGATTTCTGGAAGAACTTGAGCAGATGCAGGATCTTGAAGATTCAAGCGAAGTGCGTAAAGACCTGATTGGTCAGTTGTTAGTACGTCACAACGGCCAGCGTCGAAACCTTTCGAAGTTTGAGCGGCTGTATCAAATACAACTGGCTTGTAAGACATACCACTGTTACGGAAGTAGTCCGCTAGGTTAAGTTCAGTTGTCGTACCAGACTGAACACATACAGAAGCACCGTCTAGCTCTTTAGCGCTTGTTAGACCAAGGTCTTTCTTAACCATGAAGCCTTGACCATCGTAGTAGTTAACACCAACGAAGTTTAGACCTAGAGCTGTATCACGGTGAAGCGTCCAAGTTGTGTTACGAGAAAGAACATCGATCTCACCAGATTGAAGTGCAGTGAAACGCTCTTTCGCTGTTAGAGGAACGTATTTAACTTTTGATTTATCGCCAAGCACTGCCGCAGCAAGCGCCTGACAGTATTCAACGTCAATGCCTTCCCATTCACCTTTAGAGTTAGGGTTAGAGAAACCTGGCAAGCCAGTACTTACACCACAAGTTAGGAAACCTTGTTTAGTTACTTTATCTAGCGTGCTATCCGCAGCAGCAGCGCTTGTAGACATCAGTGCAGTAGATGCCGCTACAACTGAAGCAAGAAGTGTTAGTTTATGTGCCATTTGTATCCTTCCTGTATGATCCATGTTAAATCAGGTTCAACCTGATACAACGATTAAATGGTGTTGTGTTTCTTAATTATTAGGTTGCGTATGCCCATATTTGAGCCTTAAACAAATCAACCAGTTATAAGCGTAGGAAAGGATTCGCAATTTCTCAAATGTATAATTTAAAAAGATTTTTGAATGAAATCACAAATCCTGACAGACTTTAGAATGACGAAATGTTGCTTAAATGTAAATAGTGCAAGAGGTCACAAATTTGGTGCGACAGGATGGTGTAATAAATTTATCAATACATATAGGGTTCAAATTGGTATCACTGTTATCAATTAGTTAAAAAAGCTAAAAATAGTTCAAAATTCGGTCATTTATTAGGTGTGATCTGAATTGGGAATGAATCTATTGCTCTATTTTTGGTAGTATCAAGGCTGAAGATGTTTTTAGTAACTCAAGGAATGAAATGCAGTATTTTCCACTGTTTATAGACTTAACTCATAAACCCGTTCTGGTCGTTGGTGGGGGTGAGGTCGCAAGCCGCAAAGTAGATAGCCTAGTTAGGGCGGGAGCGAATGTTACGATCGTCTCACCCAATGTGGAGTCTTACCTCGCCAACTTGATCGAAAAAGGGGACTGCCAATGGATCCAAGGGTTCTATTCTGCCGAGTTACTCGAAAGTTGCTATGTTCAAGTTTGGGCGACAACCGACAATCCAGATTTGAATCACCAAGTCCATCATGACGCTAAGCGTAAAGGGATATTGGTGAATGTCGTGGATGACCTACCATACTGCGACTTTATTACCCCCTCGATGATTAACCGTGGCCGGATACAACTCGCGATATCGAGTGGTGGCTCTTCACCGGTTTTGATTAGGAATGTGAGAGAAAAGCTAGAGGCTGTGTTACCGCAAAACCTAGCGATACAAGCTGACTTCGCGGCCTCTAAGCGTAATGACATTAAAAGTCGTTTTGCTAGCGTTGAGCAACGACGTAAGTTTTGGGAAGCTTATTTTTCGCGCTCAGATGTTGAAAGAGCGACCAACAATGGCGATCTAGAGAGAGCCTATCAAGCGCTGCTGCAAGAGGGGGTCGACCAGAGTGGTTCGGTAACTTGGATCGAGTATGGTGAAGATGTCGAGCTTCTTACCTTGAAAGCATTGAGATTGATGCAGCAGGCCGAGATAGTGTTGCATGACCCGAACTGTCCTTTTGCGTTTATTGACCTCGTTCGCCGTGATGCGGAAAGAGTTGAATGCAAGAGTGAGGCGGGTTTTAGCAATGAACTGCAGAAAGCTCGAAGTCACGATCAAAGAGTGGTGGTGTTAATGCCACCTAAATCGAAAAGAGTTACCTTCTTACAGGGCAAGGATCTGCTAATAGAGCTGGGATCGGTGAAATAGAAAAGGGCCACTAAGATGTGGCCCTTTTGCTTATCAAACAGGCGAATAAAAGATATTAGTCGCGGAAGTTCTCATACTGGAATGGTTGACCTAGATCTGATTCACGGATCAGTGCAATAGCAGCTTGCAGATCATCACGCTTCTTACCGGTTACACGAACCTTGTCGCCTTGAATCGATGCTTGAACTTTCATCTTGTTGTCTTTAATCAGTTTAACGATTTTTTTCGCCATTGGCGTTTCGATACCTTGCTTAAATACAACGATTTGATGCCAGTTTCTTCCTGATGCTTCTTCTGGTTTGGCTTCCATTGCATTAACATCAACGCCGCGCTTAGTTAAGTTACCGCGTAACATGTCGCGTAGTTGCTTAAGCTGAAATTCACCTTCTGCGCTTAGCTTTACCGATTCGTCTTTTTGCATCTCGAATGACGCTTCAACGCCACGAAAATCAAAACGAGTCGTTAGCTCGCGTGACGCATTGTCTACTGCGTTACGTAGTTCAACAGTATCGATTTCAGAAACAATATCAAATGATGGCATGTTGGAGTCCTTATTATTACGAGCGAGCTTTTACGGCATTTGCCAGCATGTCAAGCATAGTGGCTGTATCATCCCAGCCCAAGCAAGGGTCTGTGATCGACTGACCGTAAGTAAGATTACTTAGGTCTTCCATGGATTGATTACCTTCGTTAATGAAGCTTTCAGCCATGATGCCTGCTACTTGATTTTTACCTGACTTGATTTGTTTACAGATGTCTTCAGCGACTTCAAGTTGCTTTCTGTGCTGCTTTTGGCAGTTAGCGTGGCTAAAATCAACCACAAGGCGTTCAGGTAGGCCAAACTCGCCCAGTTGTTTACATGCTGCATCGACGGATGCTGCATCAAAGTTAGGGCCTTTTTCACCGCCACGAAGGATAACGTGACCAAATGGGTTACCGCTAGTGCGATATACGGTCATACGGCCGTTTTTGTCTGGTGAATAAAAATAGTGAGACGCTTGAGATGCACGAATTGCATCGATAGCGATCTTGATGTTCCCGTTGGTACCATTTTTAAAACCAACTGGGCAAGAGAGTGCGGACGCCATTTCACGATGGATTTGTGATTCGGTCGTACGTGCACCAATCGCACCCCATGTAATGAGATCTGCAATGTACTGGCCAGTGATCATATCTAAAAACTCGGTAGCAGTTGCTAAACCAAGCTTATTGATATCGAGCAATAGCTTACGGGCTTTGTTCAAACCTGTTTCTAGCGCATAAGAGCCATCAAGATTTGGGTCAGTAATTAACCCCTTCCAACCTACGACAGTGCGAGGCTTTTCAAAATAGGTGCGCATAACGATGAACAGTTCATCTTTATACTGATCTTGCACCGCGGCTAAACGCTCTGCGTAGTCAAGGGCGGCATCGGTATCGTGCACGGAACATGGGCCGACAATTACCAATAGGCGCTGGTCTTCCCCTGTAAGGATATTTTCAATTTGGCGACGTGACTGTGCGATACGCTCAGCGACCTCATCGGTAATTGGATGGGCGCTTCCTAATTCTGCCGGAGTTGGCATTGGACCCAATGGTTGGGTTCTTAATTCATCGGTTTTTAATGGCATACGACAGCCTGTTCTTTTTATTACGAAGCGGTAAAGATAACGGAAACCAAGATAGGAATAAACCACTTATCGCGATTCTTATTGGTATCAAACTGTAAAGTGCAAATTTATGCATTTTTATTTACTAAAAATGCTCACAACCCCTTGTATTATCGACATACGATAGGTATGTTGAGGAATAGAAATACAACGAAAACCTTTGCCTGGAGCAGTAATGAGTTTAACCCGTTCTAGCAGTATGCATCCTGCGCTAAACCTCGGCGATTCACTTCCTCAGCTTGATCAAGCAACCAGTGGTTCGCACCTTTTTGTATCATTGTCAGAAATGATTTTAGAACATGTCTTCTACCATCCCGATCATGCCGCGATTTTGCCATCTCTTGAAGAGAGTGAAGTGGCATCAATTAATGCCATCTTGGGCGAGCAGACGCTAGAGTTGCACTTCGTATCGACACTCACTGAACAGATTTTAGCGGCCGTGAAGCCACAACATCAGTCGGTACGCATCGATCTAGGTGGTGCCGACAGCTACAGTTTCCGAACACTGCTGGGGGGACAGCTTGAGCCAACTGAAGTTAACCCAGCGCTTGGTTTGCGCGGTGTCTCTCGTTTTGCCCATGAGAAATTTGTCCAGTTGTTTACGCTAGAGTGTCAGGTGATTAAGGCATTGCAGCAGCAAGGTTGTGATGTTGAAATTGTCGTACCTTTTGTCAGAGGATTGTCTGATGCCGCCAAAGTAATCGACTTACTCGCAGAACAAGGTTTACCAAGGGGACTCAATGGTTTGAAAGTTCTCTATACCGTTGATGTACCATCGGGCGCGTTGTTATCAGAGCGATTACTTCATTACTTTGATGGCTTGGTGATCAATGTGGAAAACTTAGCTCAATTCACCTTAGGGGTTGATCGCCTTAGTGAGGAGTTGGAGTATCTGTTTGATCCGGAAAGTGAAGCTGTCATGATGCTGATTGAGCAGGCCGTCGACGCGGCGACGAACAGCAATAAGCCGATTGTTTTAGTCAGCAATGGGTTAGTTCAATATGCTCGTTTACAAGAGTACATCGTTGAGCATCCACAGATAGACGTTTTGGTGACGTTGTAACTCAAACTGGTTGTTAAGTCACTGTTTATAACGCCCAATGTTAATGAAATGTTGACATTGGGCGTTATTCGTTATGAACTAAGATGAGTTTCACTGGTCGGACTAGTTCAATGTTGTCAGCTCTCTCAAAAGCAAATCTCTATCTCAATCTGTTCGGATTTTTTAAAGTGCCGTTTATTTGGCTGGCTCGGCCAAAGATATTGGAACTGAATGCCGAGCGTGTTGAAGTCAAAATTCCCCTAAAAAGAAGAACCAAAAATCACCTCAACAGTATGTATTTTGGTGCATTGGCTGTCGGGGCTGATGTCGCAGGAGGTTTTATGGCGATGAGTAAAGCTGAGCAGTGCGGCAAAAGGGTATCACTAGCCTTTAAAGCAGTAGAAGGGCAGTTTCTCAAACGTCCCGAAGCAGATGTTCATTTCGTTTGTGAAGATGGCAAGTTGATCGATGACATGCTAGAGAGGACTTTCGCTACTGGTGAGCGCGTCAATCAAGCAGTGAAAATTACCGCCATTTGCCCAAGTCTGCACGGCGATGAACCTATGGCGGAATTTTTACTTACTCTGTCATTGAAGAGAATGGATGGCTAACGTCATCCACTTCAATTTGTTCAATTGCGACGATCTTGCTTCGGTTGAGAATGATCTTCCAACGATAGTAGCGTGGCTGGCCGTCGTGATTATCTTCTTTGGCAATCAGATTGATAAGATGACGTTTTTCAACCGACTCGCGACTTACCTGCCCGTTATTGTTCATGTAAACCTTATTTGAGCCTTTGTCCATCAAGCGAGTTAATTCACGCATGCTAACCAACAAAGACTCACGCGTTTCTTCATAACCACTCATAAACTTCGATGTCGACATTTCAGTTTTAGAGCTGTAGTGAAGCACTTGTTCTTCACGCTGGACAACGCGTTTCTTGCGGATTGACTGAATTCGGTCAGGCAACTTATCGAGAACCTTATAGTCTAGCCATTCGAGTTTCTGTCCCACCGCTTTCATGGTTGTTGGGTCTAAGTAAAGTTTACGCCATTTTGGGCGGCCTTTGCGAAGCCATCGCCACATCACATCACGCAGGTCATCTTTAAAAATTTCCCTTAATGCGTAAACAAATGACATTAAGACAATGAAAGAGGCGGTGATCTCTCCCCAGTAGTCACGAGCAAGAATGGCTGTGATGGTAACAAACACCATGACAAAGCCAGTTGCACTGCCTTTAACGACTCGCTTCATATTGTTACCCAGCGACTGCGTGCGCTCCTTCAATACCACCGGATGTTCTATCAGGCGTCGCAATAGGCGCATTTTATTACTGAGTCGTATGACGTCATCACGAACACTTTTGGAGTTATAATTGTTGAGCTTTCGGTGCGCTGCTTCTTTTTCTACAATGGCGAGCAAACTCTCTTTAAGGCTCTTATACTCGCTATCACGAGGCATATGTGCGACAAGCGACATCAAACGTTGTCCTGTGTACCAAGAAAGATAGTTGTCTATATTGGCGTAGTAACGCTTTAAGCTCTCTTCGTAAGGAATACTGCGGCGCAGTTTCTTGAGAATATCGAGAGAGAGGTTGATGACTTCGTCGACCTCGTCAGTAGTGACAGACTCGGTATTGTGTTTATTGAGTTCGTTGACCGCTTTGTCTAGCGCGATAACATACTGATAGGCGAACAAACTCAAACTGACACGGTATTGAGTTGAAGAGAGCCTACCTCGTTTAGCTAAGCGGCTGTGCACGAGAGGAAGGAGGGTTTTGTCACTGTAGTAAGCGCGTTTTTGAGATATCGACTCATAGTAGAATTCACTCTCTTTAAGGATGTCCGGCGAAAGCCCAAGCTCACCAGGTACGAAAAAATAGAGATCTAAATCCGATTTCTTTGTCGCTGCCATCGCATGAGAAATCTTGAGAGTGATGCCGTCCTGCTTATCAACAGTGATCAATTAACGCTCCTAAAAAAGGTATAAATATCTGGCGCAAGCATAACAGAGATTCGCTATAATCACCGCAAATTTAACAAGAGACAGTTGAAATGATTAAAGTTGGTCAGACGAACCACTTAGAAGTAGTAAAAATAGCCGATTTTGGCGTATTTCTCGATGCCGGAGATTACGGTACGACCTTGCTTCCAAAACGTTTTGTACCTGAAGGTGTGGAAATTGGTAGCGTTATAGATGCATTTTTATACTTTGATTCTGACAGTCAGTTAGTCGCAACAACTGAGACTCCTGTTGCTCAAGTCGGCGAATGGGGGTTGATGAAGATCGAAGGTGTCAACTCTACCGGTGCTTTCGCTGATTGGGGTATCAAAGGTAAAGACCTACTGATACCTTTTAGTGAGCAACGTGCACGTTTTGCGGCGGGGCAAACCGTACTTGTTTATGTCTACAGCGATAAAGCTTCTGGACGAATTGTTGGAACAACGAAGTTTAATAAACTGCTGGATAAAACACCGGCAAATTACACTCGCAACCAACAGGTTGATTTAATCATCGCAGAGCGTAGCGAACTTGGTTACAAAGCCATTGTGGAAGGCCAGCACTGGGGAATGATTTTTAAATCAGATGTGTTTGGTAAGTTATTTATTGGTAAGCGACTTAAAGGTTACATCAAGAATATTCGCGAAGATGGCAAAATCGACCTGTCCCTGCAGAAAATCGGGGTTGGTAAGATGGATGAACTGAGCCAGAAGGTGATGGACTTATTGGAGAAGAAGGGGGGATTCTTACCTCTCAATGACAAGTCATCGCCAGAAGCTATCTTTGCCGCTTTCCGCACTAGTAAAGGCACGTTCAAGAAGACGATCGGCGGTCTGTACAAACAGGGTAAAATTGTGATTGAGAAAGAGGGCATTCGCCTGAGTTAACACAATTGGTTTGACTGTTAAGCCGAAAAAAAGGCCCAGAGCTGATCCTGCTTTGGGCCTAGGGGAACGGCTCCTACAGAGCCTGCGCTAACTGTCTGATATATTGTATATATCGATAACCTAATTGTAGTTTATGATCGGCAATGCGCTAGGCTTTTGTAGAATTTCATACTATTTAATGACCGCTTAAAACAAGTTTTTGTCTCTGACCAACTCTCTTGGTAGTCCATTCTTGATACGGTTACCCACCCACTTTCCTAATCCAATCACATCGTTAGCGAGTGTTACGATCACTTCACCTTGACCGGATAGGTCAGCAGGGCGAACATCACGTCCCATAAACCACTCACGAGCCTCATCAATAGAAAGTGCTAGGGCTGTTCTCTCTTTACCAGTAGCTAATGCCGTTGCAACTTGATGCTGCCAGCGGTAGCCCTTTTTGTGGGCTTCAGCAATTTTGATCCCCATTCGGGAGAATCTAAGCTCACCAAGCATAGGTTCAAGAGCATCAGGGAACAACCATACGTCGTTGTCTCTCAACCAGATAGAAGATGCTTGAGGTAAATTAATCTCCAGTTGAGTGTGGAGTTGTTTAGCAATGTCCGTTTGTACTTTAGCGCTCGCTTTCTCAAACGGAAATTTGCCCAAACGCTTTTTCACTTGAGGGGCGGTGACTGACGCAAGTTTGCGCATACGTGCAACAAAGAAGCCTTCACAATCATATACCTGAGGGAATATGTGTAGAAAACCGTCTTCGGTAAGAGCTTTATCGGCATCAGGGAAAAGGGAAGCGAGGCTATCGAACTCTACAGCATCACCAAAGGACGCTTTAAGGTGATGACATACTTGTTGATTCTCTTCAATACTGAGCGTGCAGGTTGAGTAGACCATAACGCCGCCAGGTTTTAACGCATGAAAAGCGCTTTCAATCAGATCTTTTTGTGTGTCAGAAATCGAAAGGACCGACTCTTTACTCCAGTTCTTCATGGCGTCTGCGTCTTTACGTACCGTACCTTCACCTGAACAAGGTGCATCAATCAATACTGCATCAAAGTGCTCGGGCAACCAGCCACCAAACACACGACCATCAAAGTTGCTAAGAGCGGCGTTACGTACTCCACAGCGCTCTATGTTAGCGTGGAGTACTTTTACACGGCTTGCGGAAAACTCGTTGGCAACGAGCACACCTTGGTTGTTCATCTTTGACGCAATCTGAGTGGTTTTCGAGCCTGGTGCAGCCGCCATATCGAGCACACTGGTGAAGTCATCTTGGTCATCCAAGAATAAAGCGGATACGGGCATCATAGAGCTGGCTTCTTGGATATAAAAAAGCCCAGACATGTGTTCTGCCGAGTTACCTAGCGGGACTTCCGATTCGTCTGCGTCAATCCAGAATCCTTCCTCACACCAGGGTACAGGTTGAAGTTGCCATCCTTTGTGTTGTGCTCGTTGAACAAACTCATCGATTGATATTTTGAGTGTATTGACCCGAATACTCTTACGCAATGGGCGCTGACATGCGGCGATAAAATCCGCCATGTTCAGTCCTTGGGGTAGGATTGATTGCATTTCAGCGAGAAAGTCGTCTGGTAGGTATACGTTCTGGTGCAAGGTTCTGTCTCTACAAGCGTAAAAGGTCGGTGATTATAGCTAATTTCAATAAAAAACGCAGCGAATTCGCTGCGTTTCCCCATGGATTAAGGTTTTGGTATTGCTGTACGCCATGTGCGCCAGCTGTCTTCTGCTTTGGTATATAGGTAGAAGGACTGACCTTGACGAGCGATTGGCTCCAATTGTTTTTGCTCTGGCGTCGCAAAAGTTATTCCACCACGAACAATACTATCAATTGTGCCGGCTCTAACATTGGCACCGGTAATACCGATCGATACGTCGACGCCAGATGTGTTCCAGAAAACACTGTTTTGACGAACTAAATAGGCGTATTGAGGCTCAATAGCAATGGTCGATATGACGCGATCAGCAAATTCACCTAACTGAACATTGGTTACTTGACCGACTTCTATCTCACGATAGAGTACCGGTGTACCAACAGTGATAGAGCCGCGAGATTCACTTTGTAGGGTGAAGGTAATGCCGTTTATCGCCGGTTGTTGGTGGTTAAGTTCAAAGGCATATGTCGCTTTGCCGTTACCCGGTAACACGTTGATCGATTGTGCCAGGAGATTTTGAATGTTCTTCACACCACTAAGACCCACTTGCGCTTTAGGTAACCAGAAGTACGACCCAGCAACCGCAATTGTATTGGTGTATTCAGGTAATATACGCGCCTTGACTTCTACTCTGTTGAGTTTGAAGTCTGGAATAACCAAAGTGACCTCACCAACTTTTACTCCGTTATAGTTGATTGAAGTGCCTTTTGCGACTGTGTTTTCGCCATTGAGTGTCAATGAGATCACTTGGCCATATTTCCTTGCAGTCTTGAAGTCTGAGTAGAGCAACCATTTGTCGTTTTGCTTATTTTCGACTCCAGGCAGAGAATCGAATGCAATGCCTCCCTGAATCAAAGAGGTGAGTGGGGCCGCCTTAACGTTGATGCCTGCAAGGCTTGCATCTATCTCAACGCCTGAGCGGTTCCAGAATACGGTTTGATCAGTGACAAGGTGCTTATATTGATTTTCTATACTCGCGCTGATGATGACACCACCGTCGACCAAATAGAAGTCAGCAACATTACCCACTTGCAGATTTCGATACAACAGAGGACTGCCTTTACTGATCGAAGGTAATTCGTTAGCAAAAAGGGTCAACTTGGTAGAACCTGAGATATTGTACTTAGCGAGTTCAGCAAGTGACTTGTTTTGATAGAGCGTGTATTGCGCCTGTGGCTGAGCTTTTCCTTCACTAACGAAACTAATAGAACCCGTTAGAAGCTGTTTTGCTGGTGGCACGGTAATATTCAAGCCTGATTCAGTCAATTCGGCACTGGCGCTACCTGTCACGAAGAAGCGGTTTTGAGACTTAATAAGGTGCGCATAGTCGCTATCGATTAGCGCATCTAGCTGCACTTTGTCGTTAACTAGGCTCACTTGCGTTACCGAACCTACGCTGATACCACGGTAGAGGATGTTGGCACCCTGATCGAGTCCAAACGAATTGTCTGACACTAATTGAAGTGAGACAGAGCGGGCTTGTTGGCGTTTGAAGTCGTCTTTTCTTACTGCGCTAAAATGTCGTGAACGCTCGCCGTCACCAGGAACCACGGTCAGGAAGTTACCTTTAACGATGTTAGCGATGTTTTCTACTCCCGATAGAGAGACTTTCGCTTCTTCAAGAATGAAGCGGCTACCCGTTGTCAGCATGTCACTAAAAGCAGGCTGGATTGCCGCAGAAGCAACGATGTTCTCTCTACCATGACTCAACTCTAAATCTGTAATCTGTCCGATTTCGATACCACGGTACATAATTGGTGCGCCAGAAGCGTTGATCTTGTTGTCATCTGGTAAATCAATCTTTATTGCGATACCTCGACCAGCGGTTTTTAAATTTGGGTAGAGTTTAAACTGAGAGTTATCTGCAACAGGCTCACCACCATCAGGTGAGTCGACAGCAATAGAGCCTCCAAGCAGAGCACTGAAACTTTCCAGTTTTACATCAACCCCTTCGAATCCTATGTTGGCACCAATACCACTGACGTTCCAGAAGCGGCTATCGTCAGTGATGATGTGGCGATACTCATCGCGTATTGAGGCTTGGATGATGACGTTTTTCGAATCACGGTCAAGCTGATAGCTATACACTTCACCAATCGGTATCTTTCGATAAACGATTTGTGAACCGACCGAGATACCGCCTAAGTCTCTCGATTTTAGTGAAATATTAAGCCCTTGGTTTGCCAGTAAATCGGAGGGAGCACGCTCTAGAGCGGTAAACTTGGTCTCAGGCTCGGAAGGGTTATTACCTGGAGAAATCGCGATATAGTTACCCGAAACAAGTGCATCAAGGCCAGAAATCCCAGACAGACTCGCTGTGGGTTTGACCAACCAGAAACGCGCTTCTTTGGTCAGCAATTTCGTGGCTTGTGGGTAGATGTCCGCATCGACGTAGATACTCTGTAAGTCTGGGGACAAATTGATATCTTTCACCATGCCCACTTCTAAGCCTTGATAGCGAATGGTGGTTCTTCCTGCGATCAAGCCTTGTGCATCAGAGAAGTAGATCTGGACTCGTTGCCCGGCATCTTGCACGGCTTTGAACACCAGCCATCCTGCCAGTACCATAGTTAAGATTGGTAGCAGCCAAAGTGGTGATATTCCTTTATTACGCTTGATATGCGGGGAATATGAGTTTTGTGTGGGAGAAGGGTTACTCATTTAACGACTCTTTTCTATCAAATTCTTCTGGGTAATTGTCCCAAATTAGTCTCGGATCCATGCTTTCTGCGGCTAACATGGTGAGCACAACTACAATACCAAATGCGACCGCGCCATAGCCTGGTGTAAAGTCGAGAATTTGGCCTCTATCAACTAATGTCATCATGATCGAGATGACAAACAGATCCATCATCGACCAGCGACCAATCCATTTAATGACAAAATAGATGCGCATTCTGTGTTTGTGGTAAATCTTGCGTTTGAACTGTATCGCCAGTAACAGGTAAGACAGCCCTAGGATCTTGGCAACGGGAACCACGATACTGGCAACAAAAATGATGATGGCGATGCCAGTCATTCCACTATTCACTAACGAAGCAACGCCAGAAAAGATGGTATCTTCTAAGCGTTTGCCGTTAGTTAATAAAATGGAAATTGGAATGATGTTAGCGGGAAATATCGCAATACTGGCCGCGATGAGATAAGCCCATGTCTTTTGAATCGAGTACGGTTTGCGATGATGGATAGGGCTTTTACAACGCAAGCATTCCGTCCCTTCTGGTTGAGAAAGGTGACAGTGATGACAGTGAAGCGTTTTTTCTGACAAAGCGTATTGCTCTTCCGCATGAAACACTTCCCAGTATCGACGCACGCTTACTCGTGTCACCAGTAGTACGGTAGAGACTTGCAGTAACACTAGACCAATCAAGCCCGGTCCAACGTAGATATCCGAGTAATCTTGGAGTTTGAAACACGAAATGGCGATGCTAACAAGAAAGACATCAATCATTACCCACGCTTTGACATAGTGAATAATTGACAGGGAACTCTTGAGCAAACGAAACGAGCCTTTGCTCAGCGCGATATGCGCAGCGACAACCGAACTACACAACAAAAGGGGCGCTATCGAACTGCAAAAGAAAATAAGCAGTGACAGGAGTACAAAACCTTCTTGAAAAAGTGCAAATACGCCTGAGGGTAAAGTCGCAGGAATCATCACGCCGAAAAGACGAATGCTTATAAACTCGAAAAAGTGCGAAGGAACAAACAGTAAAAGGCAAGTTATTGCAATCGCTAAATTGCCTGACAGAGAAGGATTCCCCCCTCGGTATAGATGACTATTGCATCTCGGGCAGTAGGCGCTTTTGCCTCTCTCCACAGAGACAAGGTCAACGGGTAGTTCACAGCCGTGGCAAAGCCTAATATTGGTTGGCTTGGAGTCATGAGCATGCAAGACCTGAGGGGCGTTCATCGCAGCCCCTCTATATTTTTGGCACGAGAAAAGGGCCTAAGCGTGACTTTGCACGTTGCCGTATAAGGTTTGATATAAGCCTTGCTGTTCAACCAATTCTCCATGAGTACCTGCTTGAGATACTTGACCGTCTTCAAGTACGTAGATCAAATCTGCCTGTTTAACCGCGGACAATCTATGTGCGACAATTAACGTTGTACGACCACGTAGAAACTCGGTAAGCGCTTTATGCAATGCGGCTTCTGTTGCAGTATCGAGTGCCGACGTCGCTTCATCCAAAATGACAAACTTAGGATTACTCAAGATCATTCTTGCAATCGCTAGGCGCTGACGTTGTCCACCTGACAGCCGAATACCATTGCGGCCTATTTGCGTATCAAGCCCATCACTGAGTTGACTGATGACATCTTGCATCTGCGCGACTTCAAGCGCGCGCCATAAAGATAAGTCATCATATTCTGAACCTAGTGTCAAATTATGCCTTAAGGTGTCATTAAAGAGTATAGGCTGTTGTAATACAACGGCAATTTGCTCTCTAATTATCTCAAAACTGATATCATTTGTCGTTTGACCATTGTAGCGGATATAGCCGGAGTTAGGCTGATACACACCGATAAGCAACTGGATCAATGTTGACTTGCCCCCGCCGCTGGAACCGACCAGCGCCACTTTTTTACCCGCTGGTATGGTGAGGCTCAATTTAGAGAGGACTTGTACTTCATCATTGTAAGAAAAACTCACCTTGTCGATTTCAACATCGACTTCTCGATCATCAGTAAATGGATTCACCTTACTTTGAGGGCGATGTTCTTCTTCTAAATCTAATAGGGCATTGATCCGTTTCAGTGCGGCTTTGGCACTATACCAAGAAAACTGAATGCCAAGCAGTTCTTGAACAGGAGAGAGCATGAACCAAAGGTAGCCAAATACTGCGAAGATTTGACCTATGGTCAGGTCACTAAACAAGACCATTAACATTGCAACTGCGCGGAATAACTCAAATCCTAATAAAAATAGAAGGAAAGAGACTCGACCAGCGGCTTCCGATTGCCATGCATACTTATCTGCATCTTGGCGAATGTGGTCTGCATGGGTTTTTAGTTCGTTAAGAAATTCCCGTTCTCGATTTGCCGCTCTTAGTTGATAGATGCCATCTAAGGTCTCGACTAATCGATTCTGAAAACGTTCAAACGATTGATTTTCGCGCTTTTTAAGATGCTTTACTTTACTGCCTAGCTTACGCGAAAAATAGATTACAACCGGATTGACCAACAGAATAAACAGACCTAAACGCCAGTCTAGCCAGAGAAGAACCCCTGCGGTCCCTATGACAGTCAACAGGCTGATAAGAAATTTACTGAGAGTCGAACCAATAAACTGATCGATGGTTTCTATGTCAGTAATCAAGTGAGCATTGATACCTCCAGAGCCACGAGTCTCATACTGCCGAATGCTGATACGGCCCAGTTTATCGATCATTTTGCTACGCATTTGATACGTAATGGTTTTAGATACCAAAGTAAACTGACGGCTCTGTACGATGGAAAGTGCTTGGCTAGCCGTACGCATAAGTACAACTAGCAGCAGGGTTAAAAAGATATAGCCAGTTGCTGTCTGCATTGAATCAGGTAACAGTTGGTTCATCACTTTAAGGCCCGTACCGGGTTGGTTGAGCAACACTTCGTCGACCATAAGTGGCATCAACAATGGAATGGGCACACTGATTAAGGTGGCGATGAAAGCAATGACATTGGCAAATATCAGCTTATTGCGGTGTTGTTTAACTTGTGTTATCAACCAAGAATGGCTAATAGTGTTGGAATTGTTAGTCATTGTAATGAGAATGCTTACTATTTGTGGTTTGCGAAATTGTACGCAGATTCATAGTGGAAGTCTCTAGTTTTCAAATGGATGTATAAATGAAAATAGAACATTATCAACGCTTAACCAAACAAGTCATCGCACTTATCGAATCTGAGACCGATTTGATCGCCAATTTGTCAAACATCAGTGCTTTACTCAACATGGAACTTGAAGAGTTAAACTGGGTTGGTTTTTATTTAATGAAAGATGACCAACTGGTGCTTGGTCCTTTTCAAGGCAAGCCTGCATGTGTGCGCATTCCGGTAGGACGTGGAGTCTGTGGAACCGCGGTCGCGACCAATACGGTTCAGCGTATTCATGATGTGCATGAGTTTGAAGGACATATCGCCTGTGATGCAGCGAGCAACTCAGAGATCGTGATTCCATTTTCGATTGATGGTGAAATGTTTGGTGTGTTGGATATTGATAGTCCGAAAGTGGGGCGATTCAATGAAATCGATGAGCAGGGGCTAACTTTTTTGATGCAGGAAGTAGAAAAGCTGCTTAATTCACACGCTATCAAGGCATAAATTATCTATTGAGTGTGGTTTTTCGCTTGCAGGTCACTATAATACCTCAAATATTTAATCTTAATGCTCGCGGATGAACCGCAATAACCAGGAACCCACATGGAAAACACTGAAAAGTTAAAAAACAGCAAAGAAGTTATCGCATATATTGCTGAATGTTTCCCTAAGTGCTTTACTTTAGAAGGTGAAGCTAAACCACTTAAAATTGGTATCTTTCAAGATCTTGCGGATCGTCTAAGCGATGATCCTAAAGTAAGCAAAACTCAACTTCGTGCAGCGTTAAGACAATACACTTCATCATGGCGTTACCTTCACGGTGTTAAGCCTGGTGCAGTACGTGTAGATTTAGATGGCAACCCAGCAGGCGAGCTTGACGAAGAGCACGTAGAACACGCAAAAACAGCACTAGCTGAAAGTAAAGCTAAAGTGCAAGCTCGTCGTAAAGAGCAAGCGACTAAAACCCGCGAAGAAAGTAAAGAGAAAGCTAAGCTTGCGGCGAAGAAGCCTCAAGGCCGTCGCCCGCAACAAAATAAAGTACAAAAAGCCGCTAAGCCTGTAGAAACGCGCGCTCTGAATGCTGATGAAGTGAAAGTTGGTAATCAAGTAAACGTTAATATGGGTAAAGGAAACATGGCTGCGATTATCGTTGAAATCAATAAGGAAGATGTGCGTGTTCAACTGACTAACGGCCTACAAATGGTTGTAAAAGCAGAGCACTTGCGCGCATAAAGGATACTCCTACGCATGAAATGCCGTTCAAAATTGTCGCTGATTGCTGCTAGCTTATTGCTAGCAGCTTCTACTGCTCATGCTTTAGAAGCAAATATCAGTTTAGAGGACCTACCAGTCCTGACTCCAGAAGCTCAGCATGAGACAGCCAGCAAACGTGTCACATCTCGCTTTACACGTTCTCATTACAAACACTTCTCGCTAAACGATCAATTTTCTCAAGCTATTTTCGAACGTTATATCGAAATGCTTGATCACAATCGTAATATCTTTACGCAAGCAGATATCGACTCTTTCAAAAAATGGACATCAGGAATCGATGACCAATTGAAAGCGGGAGATAACCAGATTGCATTTGATGTCTACAATCTGTCAATCAAGCGTCGTTATGAACGTTTTAAGTATGCTTTGTCTATCCTCGATCAGGAGATGAGTTTCGATAATGATGAAACCATTGAGCTTGATCGCAGTGAAGCCGCATGGCCAGCCGATACCGCAGAGCTTGATGAACTTTGGCGTAAGCGAGTCAAGTATGATGCGTTGAACTTAAAGTTAACGGGCAAAGATTGGGATGAGATTAAAGACACGTTAGGCAAGCGTTATAACAACGCACTCAAACGTTTAGGTCAAACTCATAACGAAGATGTATTCCAGCTCTACATGAACGCATTTGCTCGTCAGATTGATCCTCATACTAGCTATCTTTCACCTCGCAGTGCAGACCAGTTTCAAACTGATATGAATTTGTCGCTTGAAGGTATTGGTGCGGTACTGCAAATGGAAGACGATTACACTGTTATCCGTTCGTTGGTGGCTGGTGGCCCGGCGTCGAATAGTAAGCTTCTAGCGGAAGGTGATCGAATCATTGGTGTTGGTCAAGATGGTGAAGATATCGTTGATGTCATCGGTTGGCGTCTTGATGATGTTGTTCAGCTAATCAAAGGACCGAAAGGCACCAAGGTTAATCTGCAAATCTTGCCTGAAGGCAAGGAAGCGAAAGCGGATGTTGTTACCATCGTTCGAGACAAAATCCGTCTAGAAGACCGAGCGGTAAAATCTGAAGTGATTGAGAAGGATGGCAAAAAAATTGGTGTTCTAGAAGTACCAAGTTTTTATGTCGGACTTGCAAAAGACACCGATAAACTTATCGAAGAGCTCAAGGGCAAGGGCGTTGATGGCGTCATTGTTGATCTTCGTAACAACGGTGGTGGTGCACTCACTGAAGCAACAGCACTTTCCGGTTTGTTTATCACTAGCGGCCCTGTTGTCCAAGTGAGAGACAGCTATGGTCGAGTCAACGTCAATAGTGATACCGACGGTAAGATCAGTTATGACGGTCCATTAACGGTATTGATTAATCGCTATAGTGCTTCCGCTTCAGAGATTTTTGCTGCGGCAATGCAAGACTATGGGCGTGCCATTATTTTGGGTGAAAACTCTTTCGGTAAGGGAACGGTTCAGCAACATCGTTCGCTAAACCATATCTACGATCTTTTCGACAAAGAGTTGGGTTACGTTCAGTATACCATCCAAAAGTTCTATCGTATTGATGGTGGTAGTACACAAAACAAGGGTGTCGCCCCAGATATTGCGTTCCCTACAGCGATAGATCCAAGCGAAACGGGTGAGTCGGTAGAAGACAATGCACTGCCTTGGGATAGTATTGACAAAGCTAAATACGAAATGTTACAGCGTAATGAGGCATTGATTGGTAAGCTTGCCGCTAACCACCAAACTCGTATTGCTAAGGACCTAGAGTTTCGTTTCGTGGCCGAAGATATTGAAAAATACAAGGCAGAGAAAGACGATAACTCTTTGTCGCTCAACGAAAAAACACGTAAAGCGGAAACCGATGCAGCAGACGCGCGCCGTTTAACTCGAATTAATGAGAGACAAAAAGCAGCAGGTCAAGAGCCGTATAAGACACTGGATGATATCCCTAAAGATTATGAATCGCCGGATGCCTACCTTAGCGAATCGGTAGCGATAATGGTTGATATGATTAAATCTTAATTGAAATCAATCGATTAAAAAGCGAGTCATTTGGGCTCGCTTTTTTTATACAATAAAATATTGTGATAAAGATCAATTTTTTTAGCTAAATATACCTGACGTGCCTAAGCTTAAAGAAAAGAGTGAGGAGCACGTGATGAGATTGTTAGCTCTAATATCATTAATTTTTAGCCTTTCGGTGCTCGCTGATGGAGTGAAAGACAACAGCGATTTAACTCAGTTCGATCAACCGTTTCTGCTAGGAGACTGGTACCTCGTTAATCCTAATCCTGAACAGTCGCAGGAAAACTTTTTAGCGATCAAGCTGTCCCTGGATTCAAACTATAGTTTTAAGATTGATATTCAGAAAAGGGACTATTCAGTCGACCACTGGGAAGGGTTGTACACAGCCAATGAAGATACTTTGGTTCTTGGATTGAATACTTCAGAGCCTCAAATGTACGAGTATTCAGCCAACCACAATTTACTCAGTTTAAATGGCGTTACTTTCACTAAAGCGTTGTCCAACGCATTGTCTGGTATGTGGTCGAGTGCACATTTGGGTGGCGATGATATTCATGCCAGCGACGTACAAAAGTTGGATCTGATTTTACAGCCAGATTTTGTCTTTATGTTCCGGGTGAGTAATGATGATGGCGATGAGGCGATACACAAAGGTGTTTACTATACAGAGGGCGAGCACTTGGTGCTTCTCTATGAAAATGGTGAACATGAAACACGATACACGCTGAACCGAGATACGCTGACTTTGGAAATGGAAGAAGGCGCGCTGTATGCCGTATTAAATCGAATCCGTTGATAAAGCGTGGTAGAGAAATGTGCCCCTTGCTGACTAAATAGACAAACAGTTTGAGTTTTATGTCAACAATAGAGAAAAAACGAGGTATTTCGACATCGAACCTCGTTTTTTTATATCCAGAGTTGTAAGCTAATACGCAAATTGTAACGGGAAAATTCCCGAACTTTATTATTACTGCGCTAGACTTTTACAGCGCAATGTTCAGATGCATTCAGTCAGAAGGATTTCGACATGGCTCAGACTCCTCAAGCCAAGTACCGCAAAGATTATCAATCACCATCACACACCATCACTGATATTGATTTGACCTTTGATCTCTACGATAACGAGACGACAGTAACCGCGGTTTCTCAAGTTAAGCAATTTAAAGATGCAACAACACTTCGCCTAGACGGAGAAGAACTCAAGTTACAAAGTATCACCGTCAATGGTGAAGCTTGGTCAGACTACAGCGAAATTGAAGGTGGATTAGAAATTCATCAGCTTCCATCTGAGTTCACTCTGACGATTGTGACCTTAATTGATCCTGAAGCTAATACCGCTCTAGAAGGTCTGTATAAATCGGGTGGGGCTTTCTGTACTCAGTGTGAGGCGGAAGGTTTCCGTCGAATCACTTACTACATGGATCGCCCAGATGTTCTAGCGAAATACACCACGAAAGTGATTGCAGATAAAGCACACAACCCATTCTTACTCAGCAATGGTAACCGTATTGCGCAAGGTGAGTTAGAAGGCGGACGCCATTGGGTGCAGTGGCAAGATCCTCATCCAAAACCAGCTTACTTGTTCGCTTTGGTCGCTGGTGATTTCGATGTACTACGTGACAAATACGTAACTCAATCTGGTCGTAATGTTGAACTCGAAATTTTTGTTGATAAGGGCAACCTAGATCGTGCTCCGCATGCGATGACGTCATTGATCAACTCGATGAAGTGGGACGAAGAGCGTTTCGGCCTTGAATATGACTTGGATATCTACATGATTGTAGCGGTCGATTTCTTTAACATGGGAGCGATGGAGAACAAGGGTTTAAATATCTTCAACTCTAAGTTCGTATTAGCGAATGAGAAAACAGCGACTGACACTGATTATTTAGGCATTGAAGCGGTCATTGGTCATGAATATTTCCATAACTGGACTGGTAACCGTGTAACTTGTCGCGACTGGTTCCAACTGAGCCTTAAAGAAGGTTTGACTGTATTCCGTGATCAAGAATTTTCTTCAGATCTTGGCTCTCGTGCTGTGAATCGTATCAACAATGTAAGAATCATTCGTGGTCCTCAGTTTGCTGAGGATGCCAGCCCGATGTCTCATCCGATCCGCCCAGATCAAGTGATTGAAATGAACAACTTCTACACTTTGACGGTTTACGAAAAAGGCAGTGAAGTGATTCGTATGATGCATACCTTGCTTGGTGAAGAGGGGTTCCAAAAGGGCATGAAGCTGTACTTCGAACGCCACGACGGTACGGCCGCGACTTGTGAAGATTTTGTCTCAGCGATGGAAGATGCAAGCGGTGTTGACCTTAAGCAATTCCGTTTATGGTATAGCCAATCTGGAACACCAACATTACGCGTAGCGAGCGAGTACGATGCACAAGCAAAAACCTACACATTGACGGTTGAGCAATCGACGGAGCCAACTCAGGATCAAGCAGAAAAGCAGGCCCTGCATATTCCTTTTGATGTCGAGCTCTATGCGGTAAATGGAGAGGTGATTGAGTTACGCTGTAACGGTTCTGTTGTTGGTAATGTTCTTGATGTGACTGAAGCGAAGCAGACATTTGTGTTTGAAGACGTTGCTGAAAACCCCGTTCCTTCATTGCTACGCGAATTCTCTGCGCCAGTAAAACTGGAGTATGATTACAGTGATGAAGAGCTGATTTTCTTGATGGTTCATGCGCGTAACGAGTTTGCTCGTTGGGATGCAGGACAAATGCTTCTTGCCAAGTACATTCGTACGAATGTCGAAAATGTTCAAGCTGGTGGCGAGGTTAAACTTGCTGAGGCGGTCATTGACGCTTTCCGCGGTGTACTTCTGTCTAGTGACCTTGAACCTGCATTCATTGCAGAGATGCTATCGCTACCAAGTTTCAATGAAGTGTTAGGTTGGTACAAGCAGGTGGATGTTGATGCGATTGCTAAGGTGCTGAAAGCATTGAAAGTAATTCTCGCCACTGAATTGAATGATGAGCTGAGTGCGATTTATCATAGCTCTAAGCAAGCCAAGTACTCTATCGAACATGCGGCAATCGGCCAACGCTCTCTTCGAAACACTGCTTTAGGCTTTTTGGCTTACACCGAGCAGGGTAACGAACTTGCCAAGACGCAATACGCTGAGGCTAATAACATGACTGACACCATTGCAGCAATGAGTGCCGCGAATAGTGCACAGTTAGAATGTCGTGAAGCATTAATGCAAGACTACAGCGATAAGTGGAAACATGATGGTCTTGTGATGGATAAGTGGTTTACTTTACAAGGTACCAATCCAGCGCAAGATGCACTTGAGGTGATCAAGAAGACGATGGAACACGAAGCGTTTAGTCTTAAAAACCCTAACCGTATTCGTAGCCTAATTGGTTCTTTCCTCAATATGAACCCAGTACGCTTCCATGCAAAATCTGGTGAGGGTTATCAGTTTGAGGGGGAGATCTTACGCGAGCTAAATAGTAGTAACCCGCAGGTAGCTTCGCGTCTGATCGATCCGCTGTTGAAGTTCCGCAAGTACGATACTGCTCGCCAAGAGCTTATCAAAATGGAACTAGAGGCATTAAAATCAATGGATAATCTGGCTAAAGACCTGTTTGAAAAAGTGACCAAAGCGTTGGAATCTTAATCAATATGGCGAAAACAGTAGCACTTTTTAGTGCTACTGTTTATTTATACAGCTGTCTATCACTGTCAGATAAAACGTGACTTTTTTGACCGATTTCATGAAGCATTACTATTTTACTCTCAACATCAGTTATCAAACTTTTCTCGCACACTACAGTGGGGCAGCAAGCAATGTTTTAGTGGTGACTGACAATGGCTTACGCCTACAATTGCCTGCATCGCGTTTCAGGCCTTTTCTTAGTCAAATTGGCCTAAAAGGGCGCTTTAGATTAACAACTGACCAAAATAATAAGTTTTTAGAGTTAGAACTTCTGTGAGCAACTGATTTTATAGTAGTTTAAATAGAACATTAGTCACATTATCAAACATTTCACCTCCTACCACTCCCAAAAGAATTAACTATTTATCAATAAAGCTTTTACAATAAAGCGGCATTACCCGTTTTAAGCACTATGCTTACAACATCCCCAAAATACATACAATTCTAATTGTGGAGTGTGATTATGACCGCGCGTGAAACATTGATGCCGGTTCTGCTTGAAAAAGTTTACAAACTTATTCAAGACAAACTCGAGCTTGCTCATCAACCCCTAGTCACCCAACTTGCTCAACATTTATTTAGCAACATTTCTCAGGACGATTTGGTCGAACGTAACGAATCTGACTTGTATGGCGCAGTAGTTTCACTTTGGCACCATATCAATGAGAAAAAAGCTGACGAGATTTCTGTTCGAGTTTTTAATCCAACCGTAAGTCGCCAAGGCTGGCAATCAACGCATACAATCGTTGAGATTGTGGTACCTGATAGTCCATTTTTGGTCGACTCAGTAAAAATGGCACTAAGCCGCTTGGATCTTTCATCACACTTAATGCTTCATGGTCCGACTCAAATCGCTCGTTCTAAGACAGGGGCGATTACCGGTATTAACCAAGGTGAGGGCGGGCTTCAATCTCTCTTCCATATTGAAGTTGACCGTCTGAGTGACAAAGAAGCGATGGCGGCACTTAAAGAAGAGCTGTTGAGCATTCTTAACGACACCGGCTTGGTTGTTCAAGACTGGTTACTGATGGTCGAAAAATTAGAAGAAGTGACCACAAAAGTTGAGGCGCAGCAGGGTAAGATTGAGATTCTGCGTGATCGTTATGATGAATCTATCCAGTTCCTACGCTGGCTAGGTAATCATAACTTTACCTTCATGGGTTACAAAGAATACGATCTTGTTACTGTCGATGGTGATACAGAGCTTAGACCTACTGCGGATAAAGGACTTGGTTTGTTTGCAAGCCGTGACCGTGTTCGTACCGTCAAACTTTCGGACTTCCCTGATTCTGCACGACTAGAAGCGAAGAAACCTTTCCTATTGATCGTCACTAAAGGTAACCAACCTTCACGTATCCATCGCCCTGCCTATACTGACTACATTGGCATCAAGAAGTTTGATGAAAACGGCAAGGTGATTGGTGAGCATCGTTTCACAGGTCTATACACGTCAGCGGTGTACAACCAAAGTGTTGCGAGTATACCTCTGATTCGTGAAAAGGTAGGCCGTATCCTTGAAGCGAGTGGCTATCGCGAAGGGTCATACTCTTACAAAGCACTTCACAATATTCTAGAAAACTACCCAAGAGATGAGTTACTTCAAGCAAAAGAAGAAGAGTTGCTAGAAGTCGGTATGGGTGTTGTTCAGATGCAAGATCGCGATCTGCTGCGTCTGTTCGTTCGCAAAGACCCGTTTGGTCGTTTCTTCAGTTGTATGGTGTATGTGACAAAAGATCGTTACAACACAGAACTTCGCCGTCAAACACAGCGCATATTGAAACAGTATTTTGGCTGTGAACAAGAAGTCGAATTTACTACCTACTTCTCAGAGAGCCCTCTCGCTCGTACACATTACATTGTTCGTGTTGATAACAACAACATGGGCGTAGACGTCAAAACGATTGAGCAAAATTTAATGGAAGCATCTTCAACTTGGGATGATCGTTTATCAGAAGCGATCGTAGCGAACTTTGGTGAGAGTAAAGGCCTGCCTTTAGCGAAAGAATATCTTCGTGCCTTCCCTCGTTCGTACAAAGAAGATGTTATGCCTGGCTCGGCAGTTGCGGATATTGAACGTCTAGAAAAACTCAGTGATGGTAACAAACTTGGAATGCTTTTTTATCGTCCGCAAGAGTTAGCGGCGGATTCGAAGTCTGTCCGTCTAAAACTATACCATCGTGATGAGCCAATCCACCTTTCTGATGTGATGCCAATGTTAGAAAACCTTGGTTTACGAGTGATTGGTGAGTCGCCTTATGAAGTTCGCAAAACGAACGGTCAAGTATTCTGGATCCTCGACTTCTCAATGCTTCATAAGAGTGAAAAGAGTGTCGATCTTCGTGAAGCTCGAGATCGCTTCCAACAAGCTTTTGCTGCTATCTGGGCAGGCGAACTAGAGAGTGATGGCTTTAACCGCTTAGTTCTTGGCGCTTCACTGACAGGTCGCGAAATTTCGATCTTGCGTGCTTATGCTCGCTACATGCGTCAAGTGGGCTTCCCATTTAGTCAACAATACATCGAGGATACTCTTAGCCATTATCCTGATTTGGCGAAAGGTCTAGTTGATCTATTTACTAAACGTTTTGAACCAAAATTCAAAGGTAGCCAGAAAGGGCAAAGTGAACTGATTGCTCATATTACAGAGCAACTTGATCATGTCGAGAGCTTGGACGACGATCGGATCATCCGTCGTTACATGGAAATGATCACGGCAACACTGCGTACTAACTACTATCAAGTCGACGATAACAAGCAGTTCAAGCCTTGGCTATCGTTGAAGATGAAACCAACCGAGATTCCCGAGATTCCTCAACCGGTACCTGCGTTTGAAATCTTTGTTTATGCACCTGATATTGAAGGTGTTCACTTGCGCGGCGGTAAAGTGGCACGTGGTGGATTACGTTGGTCTGATCGTCAAGAAGATTTCCGTACTGAAATCTTGGGATTGGTTAAAGCTCAGCAAGTTAAGAACACGGTCATTGTTCCTGTCGGCGCTAAAGGTGGTTTCGTTTGTAAACGTCAGCACACGCTTAACGGACGTGATGAGATTTTTGCTGAAGGTCAACGTTGTTACAAACGTTTCATCCGTGCATTACTAGACGTTTCCGACAACATCATTGAAGGTGAAGTTGTTCATCCTAAGAATGTTGTTCGTCATGATGAGGACGATCCATACTTGGTTGTTGCCGCTGATAAAGGTACAGCGACTTTCTCAGATTTGGCTAACTCTGTGTCAGAAGAGTACAACTTCTGGCTTGGTGATGCATTTGCTTCCGGTGGTTCAAATGGCTACGACCACAAAGCCATGGGTATTACTGCTAAAGGTGGTTGGGAATCGGTCAAACGTCATTTCCGTGAAATGGGCATAAACTGTCAGACCACTGACTTTACCGCTATTGGTGTTGGTGATATGGCAGGGGATGTGTTTGGCAACGGTATGTTGCTATCTAAACATATCCGTCTCCAAGCGGCATTTAACCACATGCACATCTTTATTGATCCTAATCCAGACTCAGCAACAAGCTGGGAAGAGCGTAATCGTCTGTTTAATCTACCTCGCTCTAGCTGGGAAGATTACAACGCGGATCTTATTTCTAAGGGTGGTGGTATTTTCTTGCGTAGCGCAAAATCAATTGCACTGACGCCTGAAATCCAGAAAATGCTGCGTACTAAGAAAACGTCAGTCGCACCAAGTGAATTGATCAAAATGATTCTATCTATGGAAGTGGATCTTCTATGGAATGGTGGTATCGGTACTTACGTTAAAGCATCGACCGAAACGCATACGGATGTTGGCGACCGTGCTAACGATGTATTGCGTATCGATGGTCGCGATCTGAAAGCTAAGATTGTGGGTGAAGGTGGTAACTTGGGTATGACTCAGTTGGGACGTATTGAATACGCTCTAACTGGTGGTCGTGTCAATACGGACTTCGTCGACAATGTTGGCGGTGTAGACTGTTCGGATAACGAAGTGAACATCAAGATCTTCCTAAATGGTTTGGTTGCCAATGGTGATCTTACTGTTAAACAGCGCAACGAGATCCTTGAGTCGATGGAAGATGAAGTGGGTCAGATTGTTCTGGAAGATGCTTACTGTCAGTCAGAATCGATTTCGGTGACTGAACAGCAAGGCACTTCTTTAGTCAAAGAGCAAATTCGCTTTATCCATACAATGGAAAAAGCAGGGTACCTTGACCGTGCACTTGAGTACATCCCTGACGATGAGACGCTAATCGAACGCGAAAAACAAGGCATGGCTCTAACTCGTCCAGAGCTAGCTGTGTTAGTTGCGTACGGTAAAATGGTGCTTAAAGAAGAACTGGTACACGAAGACATCGCCAATGATGAATTCCATGCACAGCAGTTAACTCATTATTTCCCAACCGAGTTACGCCGTAACTATTCAGTGCAAATGGTTAACCATCCGCTACGCTCTGAAATTATTGCTACTGCGTTAGCAAATCAGATGGTGAATGAGATGGGGTGCAATTTTGTCACTCGTCTTCAAGAAGAAACCGGAGCACATGTCGTTGATATTGCTAACGCTTATGTTGCATCACGTGAAATCTTCGGTCTTGGCCAAGTTCTCGAACATATCCGTAAGCTAGACAACGACGCATTAACGGTTGCTCAGTATGACATGATGTTCTACGTACGCCGTACTCTACGTCGTCTATCTCGCTGGATCTTGCGTAACCGCAGTGGACGTCAGAGCGTTAAATCTTTGATAGAGCTTTACCAAGCTGATGTAGAAACCATCAAGCAACACTTGGATGATATGCTCGTTCCTTCCGAAGTGAAAGAGCACAACCAAATGGCTCAAGACTGGATCGAGCAGGGTATTGAAGCAGAACTTGCGAATTATGTTGCTCGTCTCTCTAGTTTGTACTCAGTACTGGATATTTCTACAGTGGCGCGTGAAAAAGGCAAAACTGTCGAACAAAGTGCAAAACTGTACTACAACCTAGGCGATCGTTTGTCACTGCACTGGTTCTTGAAACAGATTAATGGCCAAGCAGTAGACAACCACTGGCAAGCACTGGCACGTGCCGCTTTCCGTGAAGATCTAGATTGGCAACAACGTCAGCTAACAGGTCAAGTTCTCAGCTGTGCTTGTGCACCGGAAGATTTCGATGTGATGAAAGCGCTTGATGAGTGGATCGTGACAAATGAAGTATCGCTACATCGTTGGGAAAATATCCTCAATGAATTTAAAGTAGGTTCAGTGCATGAATTTGCAAAATTCTCGGTAGCGCTACGTGAACTGATGTTGCTTAACTTGAATTGTTCAGCAAATGAGTAAACGATTGCTATAATTCGTTGAATTAATCGGTAAAACATTTAATAATACAGCCCCGTTTACACGGGGCTTTTTTCTTTCGGAGGCACAATGCTTTACCGTCTAGCCAGAACTGGCTTTTTCCAACTTGATGCCGAAAAGGCACATGATCTTGCAATTCAAAACTTCAAACGTTTTACTGGCACACCATTCGATCTTCTTTATCGCCAGCAGTTACCACACCGTCCCGTCGAATGCATGGGTTTAACATTTCGTAATCCAGTCGGCTTGGCAGCAGGTTTAGATAAAAACGGCGAATGCATTGAAGCATTTGATGCGATGGGATTTGGCTTTGTTGAAGTAGGGACCGTCACACCGCGACCTCAGTCTGGAAATGACAAGCCACGTTTGTTCCGTCTGGTTGAAGCGGAAGGCATTATCAACCGTATGGGGTTCAACAACCTAGGCGTTGACAACTTAGTTGAGAACGTGAAGAAAGCTAAGTTCGACTGTGTGCTTGGCATCAATATCGGCAAAAACAAAGATACTCCGATTGAAAAAGGTGCTGAAGACTACCTAATTTGTATGGAAAAAGTCTATGAGTATGCCGGCTATATCGCGGTAAACATTTCATCACCAAACACGCCGGGATTACGCTCGTTGCAATATGGTGAAGCTCTGGATGAATTATTATCAGAGCTAAAAGTTAAACAGGCAGAGTTAGCCGAAAAACACGGCAAATATGTCCCGCTGGCACTGAAGATCGCACCGGATCTTAGCGATGACGAGATCAAACAGATCTGTCAATCACTGCTCAATAACAAGATTGACGCAGTCATTGCTACCAACACTACATTAGATCGCTCTATTGTAGAGGGTATGAAGCATGCTAATGAAGCAGGGGGGCTAAGTGGTCGTCCTGTGCAACTGCGCAGTACTGAAGTGGTTCGCCGCTTACATGAAGAATTACAAGATCAGATCCCAGTAATTGGTGTTGGTGGTATTGATTCGTATGTTGCAGCAAAAGAAAAAATGATGGCTGGCGCTCAGCTGGTTCAGGTTTACTCTGGTTTCATTTATCACGGCCCAAGCCTAGTACGCGATATTGTAAAAAATCTCTAAAGTTTAAAGGCTTAGTGACATTGTCACTAAATCAATACGCCGAACAAACAGCATTAATTGAGAGGGAATGAGTTTTCATTTCCTCTTTTTTTTCATCTCTGAACTAATAAAATCCAGATATTGCTTGGAAAGGTAATTAAGCGTTTTACCTAATTTCACACAACAATACAGAGATGGAACGATGCTTAAACCCAATGACAAATGGACTTGGTACTATGATGACGCAGAACAGCATCTGATGTTGGATCTGGGTGATGATATGGTATTCAAGACCAACCTTCCACGTAAGCTGATTGTCGATTGCGCAATTGGCGTCAATGAATTCTCAGTTGATGATGCTTCTGCATTTCAAACTTACAAAGAGCAAATCGCGCTATTAGGTTTAAGTGAACCTAGACAAGCAGAGTTGGCTTTGTATTGTGTCGCAGCAAAGCGCTTCCATAAACCGGTACAACCTAAGAGCTGGTTTTTCGACAATCTGTCCGACGGACAGATGACCCCAGAAGAGGGTGACTTAATTCGTCTAAGCAACGCCTACAGCGACGGATATTTTATCGTTCTTGAAGTGGGAGAGTGCGCCAGTTTATGCGCGTACGTATGTTTGGAAGAGTTCGCTTTAAATGGCGCTAAAAGCCTTCAATTTGGACAAGCGATTAAAGTTATGCATGACCGTCTCGTGGTCTGCAACCATCATTTCCATGCTCAGCCAATCGCTTTGGTTAGCTGACATAAATTAGTTATCGTTCCTTTGTTTCATTTCCCGCCAGCTCAACGCTGGCATTTTTTTGCCTAAAATTTGGCTGGGTTGATACGACCTGGCAGTCAATTAAATGTGATTCTTGTGCAAATTTTAACCGAACGAAGCGATTGATTTTTACTCACTAGAACACCTCTAGCGCATACAAGTGCACGTAAATTCCTCATTTAGCTAAAAACTGTAACTTAATTTCACCAAAAAGTGGGCTTGGTATAGACCAGTTTCTATGAGAATAAGTATTCACTTCGGTCAGAGGGCTTGATTTTTCGTTGGATGAGTTTTCGAAAAGTTTGCCTAGTGAAATTTGGCTACAAACGATGAAGAGGTGAGTAAATGAACGTTTAAAGAGATAATTGATGGGAAATTCTGGAATGAACTAACGATAAAGTGATGATGTCAGGTATAATGCGGGGTCATTTTCTACAGAATAAAAACATCACTATGCATCAATATCTTGCGGTTACGTCCAATGGTTTAGAAAACCTATTGGTTGATGAGCTAACTAAACTAGGGATCAACGACGCTAAGCCAGTACAAGCTGGTGTTCGCTTCAAGGCGAGCAACGAGCAGATTTACCGTTGCTGCCTATGGAGTCGTTTGGCATCCCGTTTTGTGCGTGTACTCTCAGAGTTCACCTGTAACGATGATATGGATCTCTATCTTGCCTCTTCTTCAGTGAACTGGGTTAATCAATTCCACAGTTCTAAGACGTTCGTCGTTGATTTCAATGGTACTAACCGCGAAATCCGCAATAGCCAGT
The DNA here is from genome assembly GCF_036533795.1 of Vibrio sp. M250220. Classification (NCBI taxonomy): domain Bacteria; kingdom Pseudomonadati; phylum Pseudomonadota; class Gammaproteobacteria; order Vibrionales; family Vibrionaceae; genus Vibrio; species Vibrio sp. M250220. Next base: position 54,750 of record NZ_JATABI010000001.1, read on the forward strand.
ACGGTGCAATGAAGGTCAAAGATGCCATAGTGGATTGTTATGAGAAGAAGAATTTACCTCGTCCTTCGATCAGTAAAGATCAACCCGATCTTCGTGTCCATGTGCGTCTGCACAAGGACAAAGCCATCCTTGGCCTAGATATGGTAGGTGGTGGTTTGCACCAACGTGGCTATCGTACAGAATCGGGTCGCGCGCCTCTACGCGAAACGTTAGCCGCTGCAATCATCCTCAGAAGTGGTTGGAGTGCGGATAAACCATTACTAGACCCAATGTGTGGTTCAGGCACATTACTTATCGAGGCAGCGATGATGGCTGCTAACATGGCTCCAGGTGTGAACCGCGCTAAGTGGGGCTTTGAATCTTTAGAAGATTTTGAACCAGAGCTTTGGACAGAGATTAAATCTGAAGCTTCAGTGCAGTCTCGTCGTGGTGTCAAAAAAATTGACACTAAGTTTTTCGGCTTTGATAACGATGCTCGTGTACTAAAAACAGCTCAAGATAACGCACGTCGAGCTGGCGTTGATTCATTGATTGAGTTCAAACAGGGTGACGCCGCCGAGATTATGCGACCAGAAGGATTCGAAGCAGGGGTTATTGTTTGTAACCCACCATACGGTGAACGTTTAGGCACTCATCCTGGTTTAATCGCTCTATACACCGCATTTGGCGCACAGCTAAAATCGCAATTTGGTGGATGTCAGGCATCAATTTTCTCTAGTTCAGATGAATTGCTGAGCTGTTTACGTATGAGAGCAGACAAGCAATTCAAATTGAATAATGGTGCGTTACCGTGTCACCAGAAGAACTATTCTATTAGTGAGCGAGCTGCTCAAGACTCTAGTGACAGTGTCACAGAATCATTGGTTGCGCCGGATTTTTCAAACAGACTGAAAAAGAACATCGCTAAGATTGGTAAGTGGGCGCGTAAAGAGAAACTTGATTGCTACCGTGTTTACGACGCGGATTTGCCTGACTATAACGTTGCAATTGACGTTTACCTAGACCAGTTGGTTATTCAAGAGTACGCCGCACCTAAGGACATTCCCGAAGAGAAGGCCAAGCGCCGCTTGACGGACATTATCCGTGCAACGATTCAAGTGACGGGTACACCGGCGAATAAGGTGGTACTTAAAGTACGAGAAAAACAGAAAGGTCGTGCGCAATACCAGAAGCTGTCTCAACAGTCAGAGACACTTGTGGTCAATGAGTATGGTGTAAAGCTTTCCGTTAATCTCCACGATTACTTGGATACGGGTTTATTCCTCGATCATAAGATTACCCGACGTAAACTGGGTGAAATGGCTCAGGGTAAGGATTTCCTTAATCTTTTTGCTTACACAGGCTCTGGCACCGTTCATGCGGCGTGTGGTGGCGCAAATTCCACAACGACGGTTGATATGTCGAATACCTATCTTGAGTGGGCGAAAGAGAACATGAAGCTCAACGGGCAGGTTGGTCGTCAACACCGATTTGAGCAAGCAGACTGCTTACAGTGGTTAGAGAAATCGACTGCTCAGTTTGATCTTATCTTTATCGATCCACCGACGTTTTCTAACTCTAAACGTATGGAACAGAGTTTTGATGTCCAGCGCGATCACATTCAGCTAATGAAAAACTTAAAACGTCTGCTTCGCTCTGGCGGTACGATAGTGTTCTCGAATAACAAGCGTCACTTTAAAATGGATTTAGAGTCGCTTGCAGACCTAGGACTCCAAGCGAACAACATTTCTCACCAAACGTTACCTATGGATTTTTCGCGCAACAAGCATATCCACAACTGCTGGGTGATAACACACAAGGAATAACGTTGACGTGATTACGTTATACAGTACAGAAGGGTGCCATCTTTGTGAGATGGCATTTTCCCTAACTCAACAACTCCACATTTCAGATCAAGTCGAGATTATCGATATAGCTTTCGATGACGAGCTGTTTTTTCGTTACGGTGTCACTATTCCGGTGCTCAGTTGCCAAGGTAATGAGTTGAATTGGCCGTTTGATTTGGAACAATTAAAAGTTTGGTTACGCAATAATGGCATTACTTACAATTAATAACGGATTGCTGGCATACGGTGATCATCCTTTACTAGACCATGCTGACTTCGCTCTACAAACCAATGAAAGAGTCTGTTTGGTTGGCCGAAATGGTGCGGGCAAATCTACCTTAATGAAAGTTCTGGCGGGTGAGGTGCTATTAGATGATGGCAAGCTGACAGTTACTCAAGATGTTGTCGTCTCTCGCTTAGAACAAGATCCGCCGCGCAATGAAGAAGGGACAGTCTTCGATTACGTTGCTGGTGGGTTAGCAGAAATCGGTCAACAACTAAAGATCTACCAAGATCAGTTAGATCTGATTGCTCATGATGCCTCTGAAAAAAACATCAACAAATTGGCTAGAATTCAAGAGCAGCTTGAACACTCGGGCGCATGGCGTTTCGAAGATCGCATTAAAAATGTTATGGACGCGCTAAATCTTGATGGTCACACCAAGCTGACGGATTTGTCTGGTGGGTGGCAGCGTAAAGCAGCGCTAGCGCGTGCCTTGGTGCGTGATCCTGATGTTTTGTTGCTTGATGAGCCTACTAACCACCTCGACGTGACGACAATCGAATGGTTGGAGAACTTTTTAAAGGATTTCCGAGGTTCGATTATCTTTATTTCTCACGACCGTGCATTCATCAAGTCTATGGCTACACGCATCGTCGATCTTGATCGCGGTAAGTTAGCGTCTTTTCCTGGTGATTATGATAATTACCTCGTTGAAAAAGAAGAGATGCTGCGCGTTGAAGAGATGCAAAACGCCGAGTTTGATAAAAAGCTTGCTCAAGAAGAGGTCTGGATTCGTCAAGGCATCAAAGCGCGTCGTACCCGTAACGAGGGTCGCGTCCGCGCACTTAAGAAGCTTCGAGAGGAACGCTACAATCGCCGCGATGTGCAGGGTAAGGCGAACATTCAGATTGATGATGCATCACGCTCAGGCAAAATCGTATTTGAAGCGCAAAATCTTGGTTACAGCATTGAAGGCAAGGCCATTGTTAGAGATTTTTCTTTCAACATCATGCGTGGTGACCGTATCGCTCTAATCGGTCCTAATGGTTGTGGTAAAAGTACCTTGCTTAAGTTGCTGCTGGATGAGCTCAAGCCTTCACAAGGCAAGCTTCACTGTGGTACCAAGCTAGAAGTCGCGTATTTTGACCAATATCGTGAAGTGCTTGATCCAGAGAAATCTGTTATCGATAACCTTGCTGATGGTAAGCAAGAGGTGATGGTTGGTGGTCGACAGCGTCATGCGTTGAGCTACTTGCAAGATTTTCTATTTGCCCCTCATCGCGCGCGAACACCGGTCAAAGCCTTGTCTGGTGGTGAGAAAAACCGTCTTCTTTTGGCGCGTATTTTTCTTAAATCCAATAACTTGTTGGTACTTGATGAACCAACTAACGATTTAGATATCGAAACATTGGAACTTTTAGAGGATTTACTTGCCAATTATCAGGGTACATTGTTGCTTGTCAGTCACGATCGTCAGTTTGTCGATAACACCGTGACCAACAGTTGGATATTCGAAGGCGATGGTGTTATTGAGGAATTTGTCGGTGGCTACCACGACGCACAGCAACAACGTCTTCAGGTTAAAAAAGCGCGTAATAGCGAAAAAGTTGAGTCGAGCGTTAAACAGGTTGAGGAAACTCCCAAAACCGCTGTAACAAAGAGTAAACCTAAGAAGTTATCTTATAAACTACAGCGCGAGTTAGAAGCATTGCCAGCCAAACTCGAACAATTAGAAGTGGATATTGAAAGCTTGCAACAGCAGGTTAACAGTGCTGATTTCTTTTCCAAACCCGTAGAGCAGACGCAACCCGTATTAGATAAGCTAGCTGCGACAGAGCAGGAGCTTGAGATTGCTTTCGAACGCTGGGAAGAGCTCGAAGCGATGCAACAGGAAAGCTAAGATTAATGAGTAGTAATATTTTTAAAGTTTCACTAGTGGCAGCAACGGTCGCTGCTTCTTTCGGTGCTCATGCAGCGCTTTATAATGTTTATTTGCAAGACCCAGAGGGAACCAGCTCTAGCCTACAAACTTACGGTGTAGCTGTTGCTCCAAATGCAACTAATTGCTGGAGAAGTGCGTGTTCAGATTCTACTTCCGAAATGGCGACAGAAGTTAAGCGCTACCGTGAAGGGTTCCAGTATCGTGATGAGTCACCGTTCTTTTTACCATACGGTTGGACATACCTTGATGATAATTACGATGGTTTTAGAAATTACTGTCGTAACTTCTTAGGTTATTCAGATTCTTTGTGCGATGACTGGGCTAATAAGCAGTACACGCAAGGCTATGCTAAAGAACAAGGTGGCAACTATGCAGGGTCTATTGCTTACATAAATGATTCCGCTTTGTACGCAGAGAATACCGTCGTCAATAGTATTGATAATGGCTTTGCAACAGGGAATAGAACTATTGGAGGCTCTCCACGTAACGTTGCGTTTACTAGTATCAATGGCACATCAGTTGCTGATTTATCTCTAACTCAAAATAGTACGACTTACGCTGAATCACATGCTTGGAAAACGTTGGAGGATGGTGGCACGTACTACACAGTAGGAAGCGTTACTAAAACATCAAACCACGCTACCAGTGATAACAATTCGTATGCCGCGGTTTGGGTCGATGGAGTATTACAGGCTCCGATTGATTGGTTCAGTAGTACTACCACAAATAATGGCGATCGTAGAGCTCACGCAAGTGCTCGAGACATTATAAAAGATGGGAATGTTCTATATGCTGTTGGTTATAACTCCGACAGCGATGTGTATTTTAGAGCAACCGTGTTTAAATCGGATAACAATGGTGGAACGAGCTGGACTTCAAAAGCTGTTGATGGTTTCCCTTATGCAACGTCTGAATACGCTAACCAAACGCTACAAGCAGTGAATAACAACGGTATCGCAATTGGTACAGCAAAACTGAACCAAGCCCTTAATGGTGCATATGCGAATACATTGTTTTATGTCGACAACTTAACATCACCAGTCTACAAAGCATTTAGTGGTAGCATCTTTTTTAACGGCGCAAGTGGTAAAGCAGGCGGTATTAACAACTCAAACGATGTAGTTGGTACTATTGACTTTGAAAGTCACAAAGAGACCAATGGTAAACCGCGTGCTAAACGTGCGTTTATCACTAACTTAGGTACTGTCACTGGTTCCGCTCCTATCGGTGGTATTGCGCGTTACTTGGATGATCTAACCTATGGTGCTGGTGCTTCTACTGATAACAATCAATATCGCATAATTGAAGCCGCTGACATCAACGACGCGGGTATCATTGCAGCGACAGCGTACTACTGTGCTGGTGGCTTTGACAGTGAAGCTATTGACGCCACATGTAATGCAGGCGCATCACTTGTTGGGGTGAAACTTGTTCCTATCAATGGTCAGACAGCGACAGATATAAGCACTCGTCCTGTTACTCAGGAGACGGTTGAGCGTCAAGGTGGCACAATTGGCTTTATCGCTCTGACTCTATTAGGGTTTCTAGGGTTCCGTAGAAAATAGGTTAAATTTTCAACTAGGGCACAGGTTCACAGTTTTGGATCTGTGCCTTTTTTATACCTTGAATTAAGCGTCATTTTGATCGAATCTTGATGGTGAAGTCATAAAAACTTCACTTCTATCGACTAGTGCTGTGCTAACGATAGTCAGTCTGCGATAGATAAAGTAGTACGTTAAGACACATTTTATGTATGAGGACGACACTATGAAGAGACAAAAGCGTGACCGCTTAGAAAGAGCTCAATCTCAAGGATATAAAGCGGGCCTAAATGGCCGCTCGATGGAGGCATGTCCATACCAGCAGATGGATGCTCGATCTTATTGGCTTGGTGGTTGGCGCGATGCCAGAGAAGATAAACACTCTGGTCTCTACAAATAACACTCACTCTCCACATACGAAATAGGATTTAGCCCCGAAAGGGGCTTTTAATGATGCTAATAATGCACTATAACTAAATGCGTTTGATTCAAAAAAACGACTCCGAAGAGTCGTTTGTTGAAACATTTGCGCTTAAAAAGCCGATGTGTCTTGGAAAAGGCCTACTTTAAGGTCTTTTGCAACGTAAATCTCTTTGCCATCAACTAATACACGGCCATCAGCAAGACCCATTACTAGCTTACGGTTTACTACACGTTTCATGTTAATTTCGTAAGTAACTTTTTTGGCAGTCGGTAGGATTTGGCCAGTAAACTTAACTTCGCCGACACCTAAAGCACGACCTTTACCTTTACCGCCAACCCAGCCAAGGAAGAAACCAACTAGCTGCCACATAGCGTCTAGACCAAGACAACCAGGCATTACTGGGTCGCCAGGGAAGTGGCAATCAAAGAACCATAGATCCGGAGTAATATCTAGTTCTGCTAGAATTAGACCCTTACCGAAATCACCTTCAGTTTCTGACATTTTAGTGATGCGATCCATCATTAGCATATTAGGTGCTGGAAGCTGAGGATAGCCTTCACCAAATAGTTCACCTTGGCTAGATGCTAGAAGATCTTCACGGTTATAAGAATCACGTTTGTTTTGCATTATCAATTACTCCAAATTTTGATAGCAGCATGTTAGTGAACACGTGTACGCTAAACAACTCCGATCAGTAAAAATATGAATTAAAACTCGGTTAAAACAACAGGTTTTTGATGCGTTCCACAATTCCTTGTGGGTGTTCATGTCTTTCAAAGTTTTCAATACGTTGCGCGATTCTACTGATCACACTCTCTTCGTCATCACCACGGAATGGTTTACCCATAATGATTGGAATTGCCTCATCGACGTTAGATACCGACCAGATATGAAATTCGTTATTTTTGATGCTTTCTACCACATCTTTATTAAGCGATAAATGTTTTAAATTCGACTTAGGCAGAATCACACCTTGATCACCTGTAAAGCCATTATGCTTACATACGTAATAGAAGCCTTCGATTTTTTCGTTGAGACCGCCAACAGCTTGCACGCGACCAAATTGGTCTACCGCGCCAGTCACCGCGATCTGCTGATCAATCGGATATTCCGAAAGTGCGCTGACAAAAGAGCAGAGCTCTGCCAACGACGCACTGTCTCCATCTACTTCACTGTATGACTGTTCGAAAACAACCGAAGCAGAATAGGGCAAAGGTTCATCTAAATTGAGTGCGCTGCTGACGAAAGCTTGCATGATCATCATGCCTTTGGCGTGTAGATTACCACCAAGTTCCGCTTTGCGTTCCACATCTGAGATATCACCATCACCAAAATGGATCACACAAGAGATTCGTGCTGGTTCGCCGTAAGACATGGGATGCCCAGGAACATCAATAACAGTGAGTCCATTGACCTGACCAATACATTCACCCTCAGTCTCGATGATAACTTGACCGTCCGTAATGTCAGCCAAAGCGCGCTCTGGGAGATAAGATTCACGCTGATATTTATTTGCAATCGCTTGGTCGAGGTCTTGCTCTGAAATGACTTTACCATTTGATGTGAGCACAGCTTCGTTGAGTAATGAAAGATACCAAAGTGTCTCTATCGGCATGTAGTGCTGATCTTCTGTGTACCTTGCACCTGCAATCATTAAACGGTGAATAGCACCAAAGGAGAGTGTAGGGAGCTGGTATTCATCAACTAGCCAAGCAATATACCCTAAGTAAGTATCGATGCTCTGTTTATTAAGAGGAAGTTCTTGCTCAATCTCTGTAAACATCGCAAGGCCGCAATAAAGCTCTGGTTCAATGTATTCGAAATCTACAATTTGGTGACGGTCACCAACGAGAACAAGCTTGATTTCGTATTGACGACAAGGTTTCTCTACAGCAATTTTGCGAGGATTGGCATTGACAGGGCTAATCTGTTCACCAAGAACAGCAGACTTAATCATCTGCCAACTAGCGGGATTGGCGAGTAATAATGTGACCGGTGTGATCAGATATCCGCCGTCTGCTTTATCTAACAGCCCTTCAACTTTAGTGACAATGTCACCTTTGTCGTCGCAGGTATATGAACCGACTAAAGTGGCAATGTCTAAAGATTCCGTCGTTAATACCGGTTTGGAACTATCCGTTCTAACTAGACCATCTTTAACGATATTGCGGTAAAAGGCATTGTCGACCGCATTGACCATTAATATACGGTTAAAGCCATTCACGCTACATAGGGTATTAATTGCTTGTTTGAGACGTGGCTGGATGTCAAAAAAATCAACTTTTTCTAGCTGATTAAATCGATTGATTTGAGCGTCATATTGCGAATATTGCGGGGTAACAGCGTGCCAGCTTTCTTGATTCATCAATTCAGTTCATATACGTAAAATGGAGCGAAATTATATAGAAAAATGCTTCTGGTATATATAGATAATTTTATCTCATGATCTTGATCTCTTTTCGATTACAATAGGGATTGTAACTTTGCATGGTTAGGGTTACGCTGTCACCTATAACTGAAACGGAATGACTTTGCAATGAAATATCAACAGCTTGAAAACCTAGAGTGTGGTTGGAAATGGAATTATCTAATCAATAAGTGGAAAGCGGGAGAAGCGATCACTTGCCACATTGATACTAGTGAAGCAGATAGCGCGGTTAACGAGTTACGTCAGTTAGAACACCAACCCATAAAGGTGGTTGAGTGGATAGAAACTCATATGGCTCCTGAACTCGATAACAAGCTCAAACAGGCTATTCGTGCAAAACGTAAACGTCATTTCAATGCAGAACAGATACACACAAAGAAAAAATCTATAGATCTTGATTACCGTGTATGGGAGAAGTTGTCACACCGAGCAAACGAGTTAGGTTGCACTTTATCCGATGCTATAGAGTATCTGCTTTCTGAAGCTTCTCGAAGTGAAAAAGCGAGTAAGGCAGTGAGTAGCCTCAAAGAGGATTTAAGTAAGCTTCTCGATTAATAAGGATAGAACTATGCTATACGTTATTCTTGTCGCATCCGCTATTATATTTTGGTTAGTTGCCGTCGATAGGCCAGTACTTAGAGTGACCTTTACCGAGGGTAAAATTACCAAAGAAAAAGGGCATTTCCCGCCGGGCTTTAAACACAATGTTGTTGAAATTGCGGAACGTACGCCATTCAGTGGGGAGCTTAAAGTTTATCAGCAACGTACAGGCACTAAGCTCGTGATGTCTAAGCAGATTCCGAAAAAAATACAGCAGCGTATTCGCAATGTATTCCCATTTCAAGGCTTTACGAGCAAAGGCAAAAAACGCAGCAGTTAAGCTTATACAATGTTTGAGCAGTGTCTTGATTAAAAACCACTCACATAAGGCACTATAACTAAACATTTAGTTAAGAAATCCCTATCTTTAGCTTATCAACCCCAAGTTTTCCAGGGTTGAAGTTATTGTTACGTTGTAATTTTTATCAAGGAATGATTCAAATCTGAAACACAGCATCATCGATAAATAATTAATCTGTAGTGAACGTATTCACGCAATTAAATTAATATGCTCAATAAACAATACTACCTATTAATTTTGGCTTCTCTATTAGTATTCGAATCATCACAAGCTGAGGAGAACGGCTACCCACTTTCACCATTCATTGGTCAAAATGACGCATACCAATTTCCTGTCGATACGTCAAATGGGCAAGCTTCAAATGGAACAATGCAAGGTATCTATGGCGGACTTGAGTTAAATCGAATGTATAGTTGGGACATTGTATTTCAACAGCGCGGAGCTTTAGATACCGAAAGCACGAGCACCGCCTCAATTGTCGAGAGTGCGCTTAAGTACGACTACTTTCTGTCAAATAACTACAGTATCTATGCTCGGCTCGGCGTCGCATATTGGGATTCGAAAAAAAGCCAAAGTACGCTAAAAGACGTATCCCCGATGGTTGAAACAGGCTTAACTTATTGGGTTAACGATAAATTTAAGGTTTCTGGTGGATACCAGTACATCGATGAAATTGGTAATTACAACAGCCATACCTTATTGTTGAGCGCCGCATTTACTCTGGGAAGTTCCGTACCACGTTTACCATCTGCGTCATCGACTAACGTCGCAATGTGGCTTGAAGGAAAGGAAATACTTCCTGAGCAAATAGAGACTAAGGGCGAGGGTGCATCAAAGCCTATAACATCGAACATGACGCCAGAAAGCAGATCATTGAACCGATGTGTTGAAATGCGCCTGTTAACGGTAGATGACAGCGAAACATCATGTGAAATCGATACGCCGTAATACCAGTGAGCTGTGTTCTATGATTGGGAGCTTTTTGCTCAAGCACTGAAGTCTGTTGATCCAATTCGCAGAGCTCGATTAGAACAGATCGCTTACAATACGGCTTCGCTATCGATGGGAAAAGAAAAGGAGTTTTGGACCTGTGTTTACAATGCGTTATAGAAAACAATATGTCACTGCATTATTCATGCTCCTTACTTTACCAGCCGGTGCCATGAGTTGGTCTGATCACCTGCGCATCAACATGCTAAAGGCTTACGATAACTTAAACCTTAAAGTGGAGCAATGTGCTCAAATGCGACGGCCGCTTGAAAAGCAAGAAGTGGCCTCACCATGGTTTAATGAACTGAGCAGTGAGCAGAAAAAGATACATGCATCGCGGAAGAAGAAGCCGAATATAGCCGAACGTTGCTAGCATATGTAGCAGAAACAGGCGACTCTCAACGACTGGATGATTGGCTAACAATTAAGAAGGTGTTTCGACATAGAGAGCAACAAGATGCCTTTGAGAGTATAGATTTGCGTCAAATTCAAATTCTCTTAGAGACCAAGCCATTCAATAAACCATTTGATCCGTTGCAAGTATCGGAGCTGTATGACTAGCGATTAGCCCAGGTATGTGGGGGTGTTATTTACCGAGTCTAGAAATGGCCTTAAAGCCGCGCTCACAGCAAAATGCAGATCACTTGAACCGTTCTATCGCACAGTATCGAGCGGGGGAAATCACCCAGCGAGATCTGATTGGCAAGACCAAGACAAGAAAACCCTCAAGCGTATCAACAAGCTCATTATCGACGTAAAGCGTTCTCTGTTTGAAGGCATTGGTAAACCAGAGCCGTTAAAAGAAAACTCAGTTGGATTCTGGTCACGCAGAATTGAAGATACCAATCGACTGGTTTGTGACGTCGATGAGTCGATGAGCAGGCCATAACGATTATTTCATGCCGTTACGATTATTAAAACTAGCCAGCTCGGCGCTCTTGTCAGTCTGTTTAATGGTGGACTCGAAACTTATAGGCAGTATAACCGCAATAAATCCGAGGCTTTATTGCGCAAAGACGAACTAGATCAGGAGAAACATCAGGCGAGGGTGCGCAGACTTCAACAAGGGGAAGAGCAGGTCAGTAGTCTCGATGAAGTCAGTATCCGAGAGCGGGGCTACAAAGACGAATTTATCCTGCTCGTCGTATTTATTCCGCTGATCCTATCCTTTATTCCCGATTACGCACCCTACGTCGAACAAGGCTTCGCAGCCCTGCAGAACATCCCAGAACCGTACTGGTATGTGGTTGGCGCGGTTGTCATCGATACCCTCGGCATGCGTGCCATGGTTCGCTACCTGCTTGAATTCTTCTCAAACAAGTTCAGGGGTAAATGATGGGACTATTGGAAGCACTGCTCATTTCCTTAATCACAGGCCTGGTCTCGAGCGCAGGCACCATCGCCGCGCTCAAAACCGACATCAACTGGATCAAGAAAGTCCAACAAGACCAAGAACAACGGATCCGACAACTGGAGGACAAACATGGCTAAACGAAGCAGAAAAGGGCGCAAGGCCAACGGCCAGCTCAAAAAGGGCTACACCATCGAATAGCTAAGTCTGAATCAGCGTTAACTAATGTAGTGTGCAAAGAATGTGGCACGAAATATCAGGCAACTCTTAATGGAGTATTTCAAGTTAACGGTGAATATGCTGCAACTTGTACTGCTTGCAACAAGCAAACGTTTTTTACATGGGATGTTGAAGCTGCACCAATTGTGTCGACTTTTCCTGAAAATACGTCTCCAGTATATTTTGTAAAAGTCATATAGTTCAGACACATGACAAACAATTTAAGAGTAATTATGTCATTCGTTGTTGTCAGATCTCTATAATATTAACGGAAATATTTTCTGAAATATTTTCTGAAATATTTTTCTGAAATATGGTGCAATGAGATTGTCCAACCAACTCATCTAGCAAACACATACTACATTTAAGAGTCATACCCAACGCCTGGCATGTTTCATTCCATTGTTGGGTTTTGTATTTACGGTAGTGTGGTTTAGTTTCAAAGTAACGTTGTCCACTTCTCACGTGGTTCAATCGCCACGTTAATATGTATCCGTGCTCACTTCAGTATTTCATAATATGCCTGCCGTAGCTCTTTACGTTGATAATCCGAGGTTGTTGTTATAGGATCTAAACATGCACTTAGTGATACGAATCGGTAATTTCTTATGAAAGATGAAAAGAAGAAAAGAGTGACTCAAGCGATGATCTTTCGCTCTGTTGCCAGCTCCACAGCGATTGAGACTGGTGAATCAGTGAAGAAGATCGAACGCAAGTTGAGATCGAATAAGCATAAATTCGACTCACTTTCACTGGCTGTCTAAAACATCACGAACAAGCCGTTCCATGTGCTGATAATCACCACAAACCCCCGCCAAATCTCCCCGAATCCATAAACGTCGCATAAGCGGCGTTTTTTATACTGGCTCACCAATCCCCATAGAAACATTATTCAGCGTCATCAATCATCCAGGCGTTTGATTGCTTGACGGTAAACATCACTGCGCTCGCGCTTTCCGACCGCGAGCACCGTGACAATAATGACATCGTCTTCGACCTTATACACTAAACGGTAACCAGACTGACGCAGTTTGATCTTATACAGGTTATCACCACCAGACAGCCTGGAAGCGGGCACATGCGGGTTTTCCAGGCGTTCGACCAGCTTTTTCTTGAACTGTTGCTGTACGGTCGCGCCGAGCTTCTTCCATTCTTTGAGTGCGCTCTTTTTGAAATCGAGTTTATAAGTCATCGATGTTTACCGAGATACTCTCTTCAGACTCACGCTCTTTGGCTAGCGCAAGTAGCTCGAGATCTTCAAGTCTGTCCATCATCATTTCGTACGCTTCGGCAGGAACACAATAAAAGGCCGGTTCATTTCGGTTAAGCACGGCAACAGGCTCGCCATGAGCACTGGTGGCCACTTTCATTGGGTTAGCCTTTAATTCGGTGATGCTGGCCGCTACATCGGCCAAAATACGAGTAGTCATACAATTGGTCTCTAAATGGGTCTTTATATAGGTCATCTTAGCCTCAATGTAGCGGTTTAACAAGTGAACTTGGTAAGTTGTAAGCGCTGCTTGACGGTGATCGGTTGAACATGAAAAAATCGCCATCAACCAACCAAATCCGCTCTTAACCAAACTGAGTAAGGAACGGCACCGAGCGTACGACAAGTCGATAATCCTTTTAAGTCCGTTTTTGGAACCAATACAAAATGTTAGAAAACGCAAAATACCCATTTTTACTGAAAAACCAAGTCATTGATAAGTATGGCAAAAACCCACCCCTTAGTGCGTATTATGTACGTTATGTTAAATGATATACATGATACAGCTAAGCCATTGCCCCGTTTGACTTACTCTACTGCGTTTATCGCCTAAGTTATTCAACATAATTGATTTACCATAAAATACCTAATAATCAGTAAGATAATCAAAGATTAATTTACTGATTATTAGCTTCTTTGCTAATGACCAAATTCCAGTTGGTTGTTTTTAGCTTGATTACGCCGCTTCGGTCTGAGACGACGCCTTCAAATTAAGAATGGTTTCCAAGTACACTATAAACGGTGGTTAGAATCGTATTGTGGCTATCCGTTCGCGTGTATTACCAACGATGTTTAATTCTAAATCTTCTAATTTTTCAGCTTCGATTACCCAAGTGTTTACATCTTCAAGCACCTTAACTGAATTATCAGGCGAAATAATTTTCAAATCCGTTGTTGGCTTGTTAATCAATAGGCGATCTTTTGTGCGCTTGGCGGCAAATTCGTTGCCGTTAACAGTAAAAGTACAGTTTGTTTTCAATCTGCAATCGATTATTTCCCCTTCGCTGAATGTGATCGTCCGCCAAATAAACGCTGTAAATAGTAGGGTTAACATGATGATTATTTGAACAAAACGTCCGCGCGTCAGTTTTTCAGCTGCCATTTAAGGGGTTCTCCGTGTAACAAACTTCAAAGTTTTAAAATAAAAGGCCAAAACCTGACCGACTGTAAGGTTACTACTCTGTCATTGAATTGTTAAATGCAGTATAGTTGGCGGCTGAAAATGCCACTTTTTTTAAAATCGGCAAGAATATTTAACCGACTGAATAGGTTCTATTTTCTTAACGGTTTGGGTGGCATTACGACATGTGTCGTGTTGGAAGTAAAGTGTAGTTAATTAGAAATTGGAAGCATGCAAATGAGCCAAGAAAAGCAGCTTGAACAAAACTACAACTATACAGTCGTTCGTCAGTTTACCTTAGTGACTATTCTCTGGGGTATTGTTGGCATGGCTGTTGGTGTTTTGATTGCCGCTCAATTAGTTTGGCCACAGCTAAACTTTGATACGCCGTGGTTGACGTACAGTCGCTTACGTCCTCTGCATACTAATGCGGTTATTTTCGCGTTTGGTACAAGTGCCCTATTCGCAACGTCTTATTATGTTGTTCAGCGTACCTGTCAAACTCGTCTATTTGGTGGCCCTCTTGTCGCCTTCACCTTCTGGGGTTGGCAAGCCATTATTTTAGCAGCAGCAATTACTCTGCCATTAGGTTTTACCTCTGGTAAAGAATACGCTGAGCTAGAATGGCCAATCGATATTGCCATCGCAGTTGTCTGGGTTTCTTATGCGATCGTGTTCTTCGGAACATTGATTACCCGTAAGACCTCTCACATCTACGTAGCAAACTGGTTCTTCGGTGCCTTTATTATCACTGTTGCGGTACTTCACATCGTAAACAGCATGGCAATCCCTGTCTCGATGGGTAAATCGTACTCGATTTATTCGGGCGCAGTGGATGCGATGGTACAGTGGTGGTACGGTCACAACGCAGTAGGTTTCCTACTGACGGCTGGTTTCCTAGGTATGATGTATTACTTCGTACCTAAGCAAGCTGAACGTCCAGTTTATTCCTACCGTCTGTCTATCGTTCACTTCTGGGCATTGGTTTCCCTGTACATTTGGGCAGGTCCTCACCACCTACATTACACTGCACTTCCGGACTGGACTCAGTCATTAGGTATGGTGATGTCACTTGTTCTATTCGCTCCTTCTTGGGGTGGTATGATTAACGGTATCATGACACTGTCAGGAGCATGGCACAAACTACGTTATGACCCTATCCTACGTTTCTTAATCGTGTCTCTATCGTTCTACGGCATGTCTACGTTCGAAGGTCCAATGATGTCTATTAAGACAGTTAACGCACTGTCTCACTACACAGACTGGACTGTCGGCCACGTACACTCTGGTGCATTAGGTTGGGTTGCTATGGTATCTATCGGTTCGGTATACCACCTAGTTCCTCGCCTATTCGGTCAAGAGCGCATGTACTCTGTTAGCCTAATCAATACGCACTTCTGGTTGGCAACTATCGGTACTGTACTGTACATCGTTGCAATGTGGATTTCGGGTGTTATGCAAGGTCTGATGTGGCGTGCAGTTAACTCTGACGGTACATTGACTTACAGCTTCGTTGAGTCAGTTCAAGCGTCTTACCCATTCTACTTCGTACGTTTCTTAGGTGGTTTCATCTTCCTAGCGGGTATGTTCCTAATGGCATACAACACGTACAAGACGGTAACAGCGCCAAAAGATAGCCTAAAAGCTATCCCTCAGCCGGCATAAGGAGATTTAAAGAATGAGTTCTAATTCTAACAATCGCCACGAAATTGTTGAACGCAATGTCGGTTTACTCGCGATTCTTATCGTTTTTGCTATTAGCCTGGGTGCGCTTGTTGAGATCACTCCGTTAATTTTCCAGAAACAAACTACTGAGCCAGTTGAGAACCTACGTCCTTACACTGCGCTTGAAATGGAAGGTCGTGACGTTTACATCCGTGAAGGTTGTAACGTTTGTCACAGCCAGATGATTCGTCCATTCCGTTCTGAAACAGAGCGTTACGGTCACTACTCTGTTGCTGGTGAAAGTGTGTATGAGCACCCATTCCTATGGGGTTCTAAGCGTACAGGTCCAGACCTGGCACGCGTGGGCGGTCGTTACTCTGACGAGTGGCACCGTGTACACCTAATTGATCCTCGTGAGTTGGTTCCTGAGTCAAACATGCCTGGTTTCCCATGGCTTGAAGAGAACGTTCTTGATGGTAAGGACACTCAGAAGAAACTGACTATTTTCCGTGATCAATTTGGTGTTCCATACACTGACGAGCAGATCGCAAATGCGTCTAAAGATGTAGAAGGTAAAACTGAGATGGATGCCATCATCGCTTACCTTCAGTCTCTTGGTCACGCAATGAAGTAATTAAGGTGGTAAATATGGACATTGGTACTATTCACAGTATTTGGACCATAGTGCTTTTCGTGAGCTTCCTTGGTGTGGTTTGGTGGGCTTACGGTAAAAGCCGCAAGTCTCGTTTTGACGAAGCCGCTAACCTTGTATTCGCTGATGAAGAGCAAGCACCTTCAAAAGAACAAGGAGTGACTAAGCAATGACTACATTTTGGAGTCTTTGGATAATCATCATTACAGTCGGTACACTGCTCGGCTGTGCTGCAGTCCTTTATTGGTGCCTTAAAGATAAAATGGGCGTTGAAGAAGGTGCAGATATGGGTCACGAATACGATGGTATTCGTGAGTTGAACAACCCACTACCTAAGTGGTGGACCTATCTATTTGTTGGTACGTTTGTGTTTGCAGCGATTTACCTGACTCTTTACCCGGGTCTAGGTAACTTCAAGGGCGTCCTAGGTTGGCAGAGTTCTGACCAGACTGTTCGCTCTATCGAAGAGTCAAAAGCTTCTATCGCTGCATCACAAGAGAACAAGCATCTAGTTCAATACGCAAAAGAGTTAGACGATGCAGAAGCCTACTTTGGTGAAGCATTTAAGAAACTTGCTTACGTAGATGGTTCATCTGAATTGCGCCCTATCCCAGAAATTGCTGCGGATGGCGAAGCAGTTAAAGTTGGCCAACGTTTGTTCCTGCAAAACTGTTCGCAATGTCACGGCTCAGATGCTCGTGGTCAGAAAGGTTTCCCTAACCTAGCTGATGATGCATGGCTGTACGGTGGTGAACCTCAGGCTATCGTTTCGACAGTAATGAATGGTCGTATCGGTCAAATGCCTTCATGGAAGGATGCTCTAGGTGAGCAAGGTGTGAAAGAAGTTGTGAGCTACACACTAAGCCTATCTGGTCGTTCTGTGAATGCACGTGAAGCTGAAGCAGGTAAAGCACGTTTTGTTGTATGTGCTGCGTGTCACGGTACTGACGGTAAAGGTAACCCAGCAGTGGGTGCTCCTGACCTAACAGACCAAGACTGGTTGTTCGGTGGCTCTCGCGCGGATGTAACTGAAACAGTTATGAACGGTCGTTCTGGCGTAATGCCGGCTTGGAAAGATATTCTAGGCGAAGACAAAGTTCAGCTAGTTTCAGCTTACGTTTGGAGCTTGAGCAACTCAGATAATAAGTAACATTTCAATAACAGCCCCTTTTTAAGGGGCTGTCTTTCCTTTACAGTTAAAGCCCTAATATCTTTCATTTTTTTCATTGAGAACTTTTTTATGGTAAAGCCTTGGTATAAGCAGTTCTGGCCGTGGTTCCTAATCATTCTGCCACTCACCGTTGTTGTATGGACGATCATTACAGTTATCGTTTTCTCACAGAACTCTGTTTCATTAGTGACTGAGGATTACTATAAAAAAGGCAAAGGCATCAATATCGATATCTCTAAACTGAATGTGGCAAAAGAGCTCGGTCTCAGCGCGGCTGCATTCTCTCAAGATCACGAAGTTGTGATTCAATTTGATAAAGGTCAACTTGATCACTATCCAGCTATAACGGCCATGTTTGCCCACCGTACACTACCGGACCGTGACTTTAGCCGACTACTTACATCTGATGCGAGCGGACAATATCGCTTTAAGTTAGATCAAGAGCTTCAAGGACCTTGGTTTATTGAACTTACGCCGCATGATCAACAGTGGCTACTACAAGGGCGCGTCACTTTCCCATCCTCGACTCCAGTACAACTAGCGAACTAATAGCTTATGTGTAAATCGTGTTACCACTGCGGTGAAGAAGTACCAGTCAACACGGACTATAAAGTAGAGATTCTGGGTGATATCAGAGAAATGTGTTGCCCAGGTTGTGAGACTGTCGCTCAAACGATCGTTGATAGCGGTTTAGTCTCGTACTACCAATATCGCACCGCACCTGCCGAAAAAGCAGATCTCGTTCCTGAACAGTTACAAGCATTAATTCACTACGACAATGATGATGTTCAGTCAGAGTTTGTTCGCAATAGCGAACATTGTTCCGAGGTCACTCTCTCGCTTGATGGGGTTTCTTGTGCAGCTTGTGCCTGGTTGATTGAAAAACAGGTATCAAACAAATCGGGTGTGGTCTCTATTCGTGTCAATACAACCACAAACCGTGCTTTGTTGGCTTGGGACAAAACTCAGGTTCGTCTTAGTGAACTGTTGTCGTTAATCCATCAGTTAGGTTATAAAGCTGCACCATTTGAAGCAGATAAGCAGGAGGCCGCTTATCATCAACAGATGAAGCAGTATCTGTATCGTTTAGGCATAGCAGGCTTGGCAACGATGCAGGTTATGATGCTCGCGGTTGCGCTCTACCTAGAAGTCTTCGGCGACTTAGAGCCCGAGTTTAAAAACTACTTCCGCTGGGTGAGTCTAATATTTGCCACGCCAGTGATGCTCTACTCTGCTTTGCCGTTTTATATCAACGCGTGGCGAAGTATTCGCAGCCGTACACTCGGTATGGATGTCCCTGTATCCATTGCCATGATCTTCGCCTATTTCGCCAGCTTAGTCGCCACAGTGACGGAAAAAGGAGAAGTGTTCTTCGAATCTATTTCGATGTTTGCATTCTTCTTATTGGTTGGTCGTTTCTTGGAAATGCGCGCACGTCGTAAGGCTGCGGCTGCGAGTGGAAACTTGTTGAAGTTAATCCCTGCGATTGCGAACAAGTTAAATGGTGACCAAGTACCGGTGAAAACGTTGAAAGTCGGTGACCAGATCCGTGTTCTCCCCGGTGAACATATTCCTGCAGACGGTAAGATCATTTCTGGACGCGTCCACATCGACGAATCCATGCTTACAGGTGAGTCTTTACCTATGGTCAAACAAGTGGACGACTATGTGTTTGCAGGGACATTAAACGGTGAAGAATCGTTCGAGCTTGAAGTGACCTCTTCAAAAGCCGATTCAATGATTTCGAATATTGTTCGTCTTCAGGATGAAGCGCAGCTATCTAAGCCAAAAATTGCAGAGATCGCTGATATTGTTGCACGCTATTTTGTAGCGGTGATCCTCATTATTGCCGCAGGCACTTGGTTTTTCTGGCACTCAAGTCGCCCAGATGACGCGTTTTGGATCATGTTATCAGTTTTGGTTGCGACGTGTCCGTGCGCGCTTTCGCTTGCTACGCCGACCGCTTTGACATGTGCGACATCCAGAATGGGTAACCTCGGCATCTTGCTGCGTAAAAGTCATGTATTCGAAACTTTGTGTAAGGTGAACCATCTCATTATCGACAAAACAGGGACACTTACCCATGGCGATATCGAGATCAATGAAGTGGATGTGTACGGTGAACACGATAAACAACAAGTTTTAGCTATTGCCGCGTCACTAGAGTCTCGCGCTAACCACCCTATTGCTCGCGCATTTAAACAATACGCCGATACCAACGTTATCGTCGATGACGTAGAAAACGTGATCGGTTCAGGGATTAAGGGACGTTATCAAGGTTCTGTGGTTAAAATCGGTAGTGCACACTATGTGTTGGGTGAAACAAAGCTCGCACAAGCGAATTCGGTTTATCTGTCCTTAGACGGCATTCATGTTGCGACATTTAGTTACCGCGACCCAATACGTGCTGAAGCAAAAGAGTTTGTAGAGAAGTTCCAGCGCTCGGGTGTCAAAATTACGCTTTTGACTGGCGATACCAGTGAAAACGCGCACCTTGTCGCGAGTAAAATTGGTATTCAAGACGTGGTTGCAGGTGCAAAACCACAAGATAAGCTGAATTATCTCACTAATGTTGACGCCAAAGACATTACCATGATGATTGGTGACGGCATTAATGATGCTCCTACGCTTGCCGGCGCTCATCTATCGGTGGCAATGGGCGGTGGTGCTGACGTCGCCAAAGCTTCCGCAGACATGGTGTTACTCGGTGACAGGCTTGACCGAATTTTGGCCGCTCGTGAACTGGCTTTGCAAACACGTAAGATCATTCGCGAAAACCTGGCTTGGTCGCTTGGTTACAACCTTCTGATCCTGCCACTTGCAGTTGCGGGATTTGTTGCCCCCTATTTTGCAGTTGTCGGTATGTCTGCGAGCTCAATTATTGTAGTATCTAACTCTCTACGCTTGCTCAAAGAAAAAGGTAAATAGATGGAAAGCCTTTATATCCTCATCCCTATTGCTATCGTGCTGGTCTGTGTCGCTGTTGCGGTCTTTCTGTGGGCGGTAAGAAGTGAGCAATTTGAAGATCTTGAGCGTCAAGGTCATAACATTTTGTTTGATGAAGACGAACGTAAAGAGAACCCGCCTAAGTGAGCATTGATTGGTTAGGTGCTTTTTTCATTGGCCTTGTGGGCGCTGGCCACTGCATGGGAATGTGTGGAGGTATCGCGTCCATGCTGACAATGGGACAATCGCAACCATCGAAATGGGTTCCGTTGTTCTATAACAGTGGTCGCTTAATTAGCTACGCTGTCATTGGCGCCATCGTAGGTGGCGCCTTTTCGACAATTTCACAAGTTAGCCAAGTTAACGATGCATTGATTTGGTTAAGACTTGCCGCTGCGCTATTTATGGTTTTATTGGCCTGTTACATTGGTCGTTGGTGGCAAGGCTTACTTCACATCGAAAAACTTGGCCAAGTTATCTGGCGATTTATATCCCCCGCAGGTAAATCCTTGTTGCCACTGAAATCTTCACTCCATGCGCTTCCATTTGGATTTGTTTGGGGTTGGCTTCCATGTGGACTCGTGTATTCAACGTTAACATGGTCAGCCGTATCCGGAAGTGCACTCAACGGTGCGTTAGTTATGCTAGCATTTGGGGCCGGAACCCTACCCGCGATGCTACTTGTAGGACATGCAGCGACCTCACTCCATAAGCTGCAAAACTCTGATATATTCCGTCACATTGTTGCATTTACTATCTTAACCTATGGCCTATATACAGGCTATGGTGCACTGTCTTTACTTAACATTAGTTTTTAGTCGGCTGTTTTTATGCGCTTTTTTCCACTATCCTTTAGTCGTAATGGGTGCTAAAATATTGATGTATATCAAATAGTGAAAGGTTGTTATGATTTCTGAAAAGCCTGCAACAAAGCGCATTCAATCTGGTGGTTGTGCAATCCACTGTCAAGACTGTAGTATCAGTCAGCTTTGTATTCCGTTTACGCTCAATGAATCTGAACTCGATCAACTCGATCAGATCATCGAGCGTAAAAAGCCAATCCAGAAAGGACAGGAATTGTTTAAAGCAGGAGATGACCTTAAATCTCTTTATGCAATCCGTTCAGGTACGATCAAAAGTTACACCATCACAGAACAAGGAGATGAGCAGATTACTGCTTTCCACCTAGCGGGTGACCTAGTAGGTTTTGATGCAATTACTGGTGATTTGCACCCTAGCTTTGCTCAAGCGCTAGAAACCTCGATGGTTTGTGAAATTCCGTACGAGATCCTTGATGACCTTTCAGGTAAAATGCCGAAATTACGTCAGCAAATCATGCGTTTGATGAGTAACGAAATCAAAGGCGATCAGGAGATGATTCTTCTGCTATCGAAGAAGAATGCCGAAGAGCGTTTAGCTGCATTCTTGTACAACCTTTCTACTCGTTTCTCTCAACGTGGTTTTAGTCCACGTGAATTCCGTCTTACCATGACTCGTGGTGATATCGGTAACTATCTTGGACTTACCGTCGAAACGATTTCTCGTCTCTTGGGCCGTTTCCAAAAGTCAGAAATTCTAAGTGTTAAGGGTAAATACATTACTATTCTTAACCACGATGCGCTTATGGAATTGGCGGGCGTTTCAAAAGAATCATAATAATTTTCAATGATGTAGCTCGTTTTTCAGCATGATGATGAGCTACATCAAACTTCTCTTACATTCCTCCAATTATTTCTAAAACTCTACGTCCAACTAAGCTACATTAATCATATGCCCTCCTCGTCTCTAAGGAGTCAATATGAGTATCTACAATAAGATTTTGGTCGTTGCTGACATTAATAAAGATGAACAGCCAGCCTTAGCTCGTGCTATGCAACTTGCAGCGAAAAGTCGATCTCCAAGCCGGGTAACCTTCTTTCTTTCTATCTACGATTTTTCCTATGACATGACGTCCATGTTATCTGTCGATGAACGCGACGCAATGCGTCGTGGAGTCATTCAGCAACGCGAACAATGGATGCGTAAAATCGCCAAAGATTACATTAATGACGACGTCGACTTCGATGTTCGCGTGGTATGGCACAACCGCCCTTATGAGGCGATTATTGCTGAGGTATTTGCCGGCGAACACGACATTGTTATTAAGGGGACACGTAAACACGATGTGCTGGAGTCTGTAATTTTCACTCCCACCGACTGGCATCTATTACGTAAATGTCCATGCCCTGTTCTGCTAGTGAAGAACGCTGATTGGCCCGAAGATTCAAGCATCTTGGCTTCAGTTCACGTTGGTTCAGAGAACGATACCCACCTTGGTCTAAACGATGCCATGGTAGAACAGCTCAATAGTCTGACTGAGCGGTTAGGCGCGAAGCCTTATCTGGTCAATGCGTACCCTGTTACTCCAGCAAACATTACGATTGAGTTACCAGAATTCGATCCAGCGACCTATACCGACGCGGTACGTGGACATCACCTTACTGCGATGAAAGCTCTGCGTCAGAAACACGGTTATGACGAAGAACAAACCGTTGTAGAACAAGGATTGCCTGAAGACATCATTCCTGAGGCCGCTGAGCGACTCAATGCTGCGATGGTTATCATTGGCACAACGGGTAGAACAGGATTGTCAGCCGTCTTTATTGGTAACACGGCAGAGCACGTGATCGATAAGATTAATTGTGATGTGATGGCGTTGAAACCACAAGGTTATATCAGCCCGCTCGATCCAAAAACCGCTATCTAGTGCAAAGCCTCTCTCCGTCCCCTCTTTGAGGGGACTTTTTTTTGTTCTCCGCTGAATAGATCTAGCATCTGTTCCATTTATCCGTATCATACGCACTTCATTTTGTTTTGAAGATTGATGAAGACTGCAAGCTAATGACCGAGCAAACTCAAGAGCGTACTAAAGCTCAACAATATAATTTTAACAAGCTACAAAAGCGTATTCGCCGTAATACAGGCCAAGCGATCCAAGACTTCAACATGATTGAAGATGGTGACCGTATCATGGTGTGTTTATCTGGCGGTAAAGACAGCTTTACTATGCTTGATATCCTAATGAGCTTACAAAAGAGCGCGCCGATTTCATTCTCGCTAGTTGCAGTTAACCTTGACCAAAAACAGCCTGGTTTCCCAGGTCACATTCTTCCTGAATACCTTGAATCTCTCGGCGTTGAGTACAAAATTGTCGAAGAAGACACTTACTCAATCGTTCAGGACAAGATCCCAGAAGGCAAAACAACCTGTTCACTTTGCTCTCGTTTGCGCCGTGGCATCCTTTACCGTACTGCTAACGAACTCGGTGCGACGAAAATCGCATTAGGCCATCACCGTGATGACATTCTAGAAACTCTATTCTTGAACATGTTCCATGGCGGAAAAATGAAGGGAATGCCTCCTAAGTTGGTATCAGATAATGGCGAACACGTTGTCATTCGTCCGCTCGCATACTGCCGCGAAAAAGATATCATCAAATATTCAGAGATGCGTGAATACCCTATCATTCCATGTAACCTTTGTGGTTCACAGCCTAATTTGCAGCGTCAAAACATCAAGCAGATGCTCAATGATTGGGACAAACGCTTCCCTGGCCGTATCGAGACGATGTTCCGTGCAATGCAAAATGTCGTACCAAGCCATCTTGCTGACTTCGAATTATTTGATTTCAAATCGATCGACAAAAACTCTGGTGTAATCAACGGTGGTGATATTGGTTTCGATAAAGAAGAAATGCCAACTCAGACTGTTCAAGACCCAGATATGGTTCACGAGTTTGATCCAAGCCTTCAGCTTAATGTCACCAACATCTAATCCGAATAAAAAGGGTCGCAATGCGACCCTTTTTTCATTTTGCTTTAGGCAAGTACGGCAGCACACGCGCTGTCTCTTGCGGCAAGGTCATAAAGCCTCCCTCACCAATATCATCTAGAGAGACTTGAACTTTACCATCAATAATGGGTTTTAATTTACCGTTAGAAAAAACGATTTTTGAATTGAGTTTGTCTGCAAACTCAAGTGTCACACCTTCGACATCAGGTGTGAACCAACTAGCAAACATGCCCCCTAACTGCTCTAAAATAGCCTGCATTTGTGGCAGGAGAACTTTTACCTGATCGTACGTGACATTGTCACTCATTGGTTGTTTGGTCATCACGACCATAGAAAAGTCACAGCGCATATCCATCGGCGTATGGACAAAAACCAAAGGGTTAGCCGATCGTAAGTTATCGTCTAGAGGAACAATCACTTCGTTATGTGGCGAAACCTTAAGGTCTTCGTAGTGTTCTTCTTTCTCCATCCAGGCTTTTTCGATATTACACAATTGTTTGGTATTAGCGTTAAGGAAGAAGAACCCTACTTTTACATCATCATGTCCCTCTTTCGCATTCTGCTTCATGTGTGAGTAGAGCTTTGAGTAGGTGAACATGTATTCTTGAGCTTGAGCAGGTAAAACAGCCGCACCCGTTAGCGCTGCGGCCAAAATCATTGACGTTACTTTCTTCATGAAATTATATACTTATTGTTTGACAATCGGATCTTCCCAGAAGCTCTGATTGTGCCTGATCATGCTTTGTAAATCGTTGATGTAGGCCTCACCTCGTTCAGAGTACTTCAGTAATCCATTGGACAGCGCCATTGCAGCCTCAGTATCAGTCAAGCTTTGTCCGGCAAGATGTCGTTGATAACGAATTTCTCTCAGCTCTTTATAAGCGTTATTGCGATTGACGTTCATAAAATAGCCGTGAATCGACTGCTGAGCTGAACTGAACTTAGCCACCTCATGGGTCATGCCGTCGCCACGTTGAAGAGGGACAAGCCCACAACCTGATTGATAACACCATTGTCCAAAGTAGTTATTGGCTTCGGTGGCAAAACGTGAAGTGCCCCAAGCCGATTCATTTGCGCCTTGAACTTCAGGTATGACGTCGACACGGTGAAGCATATCGTCGAGCCACTGTTGCGATATTCCATCGGAAGGCAGTTCAACATTGTAGAGCTTGCCTAAACTCTGCGCGTAAGACTTATCCGCATCGTCGAGCGATTGTTGCAAGTAGTTCTGCTGAATTGAGTCTAAGCGCAGACGCTCGTTTCTCACTCTCTGGTTTTCGAGTGCGATACCAGGTCGAAGGTAGTCAAAGAATGCCTGCTTCTTTTGTTTTACATCGGTGATGGCAGCAAAATTAGGCGCGCTACCAACAGCTGACGGCTTAACCTTCTGCTGCATCTCTATTGCAACCTCTGCCACACTCTTTTTTTCGCGTTCTTCTGCGGCATTTTGTTCGCACCCATAAAGAGAACAGCTCGCAATAATACTCGCAATAGCAATCGCTATAAATTCACTTTTACGCATTGAACACTTGTGGATCGTTGTCATTATCATCTTCTCCTTTTGGTCGGTCTGAGGCAATGATTTTTAGTTTGATGCCAAACATGTTGCGGTAAATAATCCCCTTAACATGGAAGAAAAACGGCAACACAAATATTAGACCTAAGCCGTAAAACATCATGCCGAGCACAAACATAATCGACACAACGATATAGATTCCCGCCAGAGCAAATATCTTTTTGTTCACCGCACGCAGAGAAAGCAGCAGTGATTGCATTGGGGGAACTTGTTTCTCACAGATTAAAAGAATCGAGTTACTGAATGCCAGCGACAAATACAAAGATAGGAACGGAAATATCATTCCTGCGATACCTTGTAGTAATAAACTGAACAGTGTAGCCAGAATGACAGGTACGGTATACTGCAACCCTTTACCAATATGGCGTGGTTTGGTGGCAAGGCCCGCAGCGTGGCTCATCGCCATTAAACTAATCCCCGCATAGATAGGCGCGCTGATGACTTCATAGCTAAAGTTAGCAATCATGATGGCGTTGAAGATACTTGGATCAAATGCCTCTTGATTCGTAAAAGCATCAATAATGATACCAGGGTTACCCAGTTGCAGCTTTAGTGCTATGTAGAAAATCGCCAGTTGTAAGGCGATCAAAATAATGATCGAAGGTGAAAATGAAAGGAAGTTTTTAACGGTATGTTGCCATGCTTCCTTAAACACGTCTCCTGCTTTAAGGTCATAGTCGCCGGACAAAGCTCGCTCTACGCTACCGCCCAAATTGAAGTCTTTTTCAATGTCGTTGTTCATTCTTGAATCCAGTGGCCAGTTGTACGTTCATTCCAGCCAACTTGTTAATAGAAAATTTCGGCTATTATACTGCAACACTAAGCGGTCTAAAATCGAATCTCAATGATGAGCTTGCTTTCTCAATTGTTTGGATGATAATTAGCCACTAATGCGTCATCTAATTGCATTTATCTTACTCTAAGGCAAAGAAAAATAACCCTTATCTGCAAGCCGTTACCCATATATAGAGAGTATGGTAAGGAATGTTTACTTAAGCCTACAAAATTTTTTGTGTTTCAGGATAAGAAAATGCTTTGAATTCACACTTTTGATGATTATGATGCGCGCCTCTAATTTGTGTAACTACGGGTCATTCAGTTAAGTCACTTTAAATGACCAATGTGGGAGAAAAACAGACGTTGAACGCTAAACAAAATGCAGGACAACCAGTAGTTCGTCTTACTGGAATTAGCAAAAGTTTCGATGGTAAGGAAATCATCGCAAATCTTAACCTTGATGTTAATCATGGTGAGTTTCTAACGATTTTGGGCCCTTCTGGTTGTGGTAAAACAACCGTATTAAGAATGATCGCTGGTTTTGAAAGCGCTGACAATGGTCAGATCATTCTAGACAACCAAAATGTAACTCAAGTTCCTGCAGAGCAAAGGCACGTAAACACTGTTTTCCAGAGTTATGCACTATTTCCCCATATGACGGTGTTTGAAAACGTCGCTTTCGGTCTCCGCATGCAGAAAGTCAATGCAGCTGAAATCGAGCCTCGAGTGATGGATGCGTTACGTATGGTTCGCCTAGAAAAAATGGCTCAGCGTAAGCCTCATCAGCTTTCAGGAGGTCAACAGCAACGTATCGCTATCGCTCGCGCCGTAGTGAACAAGCCAAAAGTCCTCTTGCTTGACGAATCCCTATCTGCACTTGATTACAAACTGCGTAAACAGATGCAAATTGAGTTAAAACAATTACAGCGTCAGTTAGGTATTACCTTTATTTTCGTTACTCACGACCAAGAAGAAGCATTATCGATGTCAGATCGCATCATCGTTATGCGCGACGGTGTTATCGAGCAAGACGGTTCACCACGTGAGATTTACGAAGAACCTAAGAATCTATTCGTTGCACGCTTTATCGGCGAGATCAACGTGTTCCACGCCACCATGATTGAGCGCCTTGACGAAAAACGCGTTCGAGCTGAAATTGAAGGCGTAGAGTCCGTTGTATACTACGAAAAAGAAGCGTCAGCTGGTGACAAACTAACAGTACTACTTCGCCCAGAAGATTTACGTATCGAAGAGATTAAAGAATCAGAACAAGAAGGTATCGTTGGTCACGTTACTGAGCGTACCTACAAAGGTATGACGTTAGATTCTGTCATTGAACTGGCATCTGGCATGCGTGTGATGGTCAGCGAGTTCTTCAATGAAGATGATCCAGATGTGGATCACTCATTAGGTCAAAAAGTCGCTATCACTTGGGTTGAAAGCTGGGAGGTAGTACTCGATGAAAGCCAAGAAGCTTAGCCTTCAGAACGCAATCATTGCCTTAATTGTTGGTTGGCTAACACTGTTTGTGCTGGTGCCAAACGTAATGATTATTGGCACCAGTTTTCTGACTCGCGATGAAGCAAATCTAATCGAGATGACGTTTACTCTCGATAACTATTTCCGATTGCTTGATCCGTTGTACGCCAAAGTGCTATTGCACTCATTTTACATGGCTATTATTGCGACGTTACTGTGTTTAGTCATTGGTTATCCATTTGCTTACATCGTCGCTAAGATGCCAGAGAAATGGCGTCCATTTATGCTGTTTCTAGTGATTGTTCCATTTTGGACTAACTCACTTATCCGAACCTACGGACTTAAAATTGTGTTGGGTACTCAAGGTATTCTAAACCAATCGCTCATGGCGCTGGACATTATTGATAAGCCACTTCGTCTTATGTACACAGAGACGGCAGTGATGATTGGTTTAGTCTATATCCTATTACCTTTTATGATTTTGCCCCTCTACTCGGCTATTGAGAAGTTGGACAACACATACATTGAAGCAGCGAAAGATTTAGGTGCGAACAAGTTTCAGACCATCACAAAAGTTATTCTACCGCTAACAATGCCTGGCATTATCGGGGGTTGTTTGTTGGTGCTGTTGCCAGCTCTCGGTATGTTCTACATATCGGATCTACTGGGTGGAGCGAAGAATCTACTGATTGGTAACGTGATTAAGAGCCAAGTGCTTAACGCTCGTGATTGGCCGTTTGGCGCAGCCACAAGTATTGCACTGACCATTGCGATGGCAATCATGCTCTACGCCTACTACAGAGCGGGTAAATTATTGAATAAGAAAGTGGAGCTAGACTGATGGGACGTACTGTTCGATTTAGCTTTATGACATTGGTGTATGCATTTTTGTATTTGCCAATCGTGGTGTTGATTGTTAACTCATTCAATGCCAACAAATTTGGAATGAAATGGGGTGGCTTTACCACTAAATGGTATGAGACGCTGATCAACAATGACAGTTTAATGCAGGCTGCTTGGCATTCACTAAATGTCGCCATCTTTTCTGCTACAGCTGCTACAATTATCGGCAGTTTGACTGCCGTTGCCCTATTCCGTTACTCGTTTAAGGGTAAAGGCGCAGTTAATGGCATGCTGTTTGTTGTTATGATGTCTCCAGATATCGTCATGGCAATCTCGTTACTGGCCTTGTTTTTGGTGCTTGGCGCTCAATTGGGCTTTTTCACCCTGTTGATTGCTCACATTACATTCTGTCTGCCATTCGTGGTAGTCACCGTCTACAGTCGCTTGAACGGCTTTGACGTAAAAATGCTTGAAGCGGCGAAAGATCTGGGTGCCAGTGAATGGACCATTTTAAAACAGATCATTTTGCCACTGGCTAAACTGGCCGTTGCGGCGGGTTGGCTATTGAGTTTCACCCTTTCACTAGACGACGTGATCATCAGCTCGTTTGTGACAGGACCAACTTATGAAATTTTGCCACTGAAAATTTATTCAATGGTCAAAGTCGGCATATCACCGGAAGTGAATGCCTTAGCAACAGTAATGCTGATTGTCTCACTTGTTCTAGTCGTAGCATCACAGCTATTGGCTAGAGAAAAAGTGAAGTAATTCAGTATTTAAAACGAGACAGAATGGGTTAAGCCATTCTGTTTTTCTATCTACGTTTGGTTTGGAGCTAACGTCAATGAAGAAATGGGCTACTCTATTAGCTGGTAGTGCATGTGCGCTTTCTCTGTTCTCTGGTTCAGTGGCAGCGGACGAAAACAAAGAACTGGTATTTATGAACTGGGGTCCTTACATCAACAGTAATATCCTAGAGCAATTTACCAAAGAAACGGGTATCAAAGTTATCTACTCGACTTACGAGTCAAACGAGACTTTGTACGCGAAGCTAAAAACTCATAATCAAGGTTACGACCTAGTCGTACCTTCGACGTATTTCGTAGCAAAAATGCGCGACGAAGGTATGTTGCAGAAGATTGACAAATCTAAGCTGTCAAACTTCGACAACCTTGATAAAAATTACCTAGATAAGCCATACGATCCTAACAACGACTACTCTATTCCACACGTTGTTGCGATTACTGGTCTTGCGGTAAACACTGACATGTACGACGCGAACGATTTTCAAAGCTGGGCGGATCTGTGGAACCCAGAGCTTGAAGGTCAGCTAATGCTAATGGATGACACTCGTGAAGTGTTCCACATCGCTCTGCGCAAGTTAGGTTACTCTGGTAACTCAACTGACCCTAAACAGATTGATGAAGCGTACGCGGAACTTCAAAAGTTAATGCCAAACGTATTGGTCTTTAACTCTGATAACCCAGGTGCTCCTTACATGTCAGGTGAAGTTGGCGTTGGTATGCTTTGGAATGGCAGCGCAGCGGCAGCTCAAAACGAAGGTATGAACCTTAAACTTGTCTTCCCTAAAGAAGGCGGTATCGGTTGGGTTGATAACTTTGCTATTTCTTCTGGTGCGAAAAACGTAGATGCGGCACATAAGATGATCGACTTCTTACTACGTCCAGAAATTGCTGAGCAGATTTCTCGTGACACAGGTTATCTGACAGCCGTTGCTGAGTCTAACGCGAAGTTCAAAGACATCGCTCCACTATTCCCTTCTCAAGAAGATCTTGACCGCGTAGAGTGGCAAGATTCAGTGGGTGACTTGACGGTTAAGTACGAGGAATACTTCCTTAAACTTAAAGCTGGTCAATAAGTCAGCGAAAATTATGAAAATAGGCAGCCTTGGCTGCCTATTTTGGTCTTGGGCTGATATAATTCCGTTTTGTATCTCTTGTTGTCCTGACAAGAAAGTTAACTCATTGCTTGGCTTGGATGGGTCTTATGCTGATTAAGCAAAGAAAAACGGAAACATAATGAAAAGTAAATTCTATGCAAGCGCACTGTGCGCAGCGACTTTGATCGCTACTCCTGCAATGGCTGCTGATCAAGAACTCTACTTCTACAACTGGTCTGAATACATTCCAAATGAAGTTCTTGAAGACTTTACAAAAGAAACTGGGATCAAAGTTATCTACTCGACTTACGAGTCTAACGAAAGCATGTATGCCAAGCTTAAGACCCAGGGTTCTGGTTACGATCTAGTAGTACCGTCTACTTACTTCGTGTCAAAAATGCGCAAAGAAGACATGCTTCAACAAATCGACAAAACTAAACTGTCTCATTTCAGTGATCTAGACACTAACTTCCTTAACAAGCCGTTCGATCCAAACAACAATTACTCTATCCCTTATATCTGGGGCGCAACGGGCATTGGCATCAACTCAGATATGCTAGACAAGTCGTCAGTCACAAAATGGGACGATTTCTGGGACAGCAAGTGGGAAGGCCAATTAATGTTAATGGATGACTCTCGCGAAGTGTTCCATATTGCCCTAACCAAACTAGGTTACTCACCAAACACAACCGATCCAAAAGAGATCGAAGCTGCTTACCAAGAACTGAAAAAGCTAATGCCAAACGTATTAGTTTTTAACTCTGATTTTCCTGCAAACCCATACCTAGCAGGTGAAGTATCACTTGGCATGCTTTGGAACGGCAGTGCATACATGGCGCGTGAAGAAGGCGCTTCAATCGATATCATCTGGCCAGAAAAAGGCACCGTTTTCTGGATGGATAGCTTAGCGATTCCAGCTGGCGCTAAAAACGTTGATGCTGCACACAAAATGATCGATTTCCTACTTCGTCCAGAGAACGCCGCTAAGATTGCACTTGAGATTGGTTACCCTACTCCTGTAGCGACAGCGCATGACCTGCTACCAAAAGAATTTGCTAACGATCCAAGCATCTTCCCTCCACAAGAAGTGATGGACAGCGGTACATGGCAAGATGAAGTTGGCGAAGCGAGCGTGCTTTACGACGAATACTTCCAGAAACTAAAAGTGGATAACTAATCCAAAAATTAGTTTTCAGTTATATACTTAAAAAGCGGCGCCGGCCGCTTTATTTGTATCCCCCGCGTCAAAAGCCCTTCTCTAAGGAGAAACTAGTTAAGTATCAACTAATCCTGCTCTCTTTAGCTTTCATCGGTGCTGCCACACTCATCTCGACTTACTTTGGTCGCACAATGAACATTGAATCTCGTCATGATTTACTGTTCGAATCAAATACCTTATTCATCTTGTTCTTTATCTATTTCTTTTTAGCCAAAAGAGTAGTGACGAGTTATTTAGTCAGGAACGGTTTCTTACTGCTCATTATTAATCAAGCTTATGATGTGGTGACGGAGATAGAATTCCTTACTTCCTTGATGAAGGTAGCGCCTATCGAATCAGAAACCAAGCGACAGGAGTTCAAAGAAGCGCTTATCAAAACGGATCAAGCGATGTATCAAATAAAACACTCTCAGCGCGAAGGCAGAGAGCAGAGATAAGCGGGTTTACGCGTGTTTGACATCTTCACGCTGCAGTTGGAGGATCTCTTCCACCAATTTAGGCACCTCGACGCTTGCCTTTCCGTAACGCTTCTCTTCAAACTCACTTTCTACTGCACTCGGTTCCAAGTTGATTTCAATCGTGTGTGCGCCATGCATTTTAGCGTCATGCACGAATCCAGCGGCAGGATAAACGACCCCAGACGTGCCGATAGAAACAAACAAGTCAGCAGCTTCTAATGAGGCATAAATATCGCCCATTTTTAAGGGCATCTCACCAAACCAAACCACATGAGGCCTCATTTGAGCAGGGATCTGACAGCAATGGCAAAGATCGCCGGTATGGATTTCACCCTTCTCTTCAACAACCTGATTTGATTCACTGCAACGCGCTTTTAATAGCTCGCCGTGCATATGGATGACATTATTACTCCCACCGCGTTCATGGAGATTGTCAATGTTTTGGGTAATAACGGTGACAGTACCTTCCAGCTCCTGCTCGAGTTTGCCCAAAGCAATGTGAGCAGGGTTTGGCTTGATTGTCGGATTTTGTAGCCCTAAGCGACGTTTATTATAAAAGTCTTGCACTAAATCTGGATTACGCTCAAAGCCTTCCGGCGTTGCCACATCTTCTATACGGTGGTTTTCCCACAGCCCATCCTGTGTGCGAAACGTTTCAATACCAGACTCAGCAGAGATTCCAGCGCCGGTTAATACAACGACATTACGATACGGGAGCTTCATACCACATCCTCTTTAGTGTTCATTGAGTTAGCTTAGCATTGTCTGATTCTCGGTATAAGCCAACAAGATTAGACCATGGTCGAAGTTACCGCAGTTTTACCCATTTTTTGTGAGGTTAAACAAAAAGGCAGCCACTTGGCTGCCTTCCGAAACACCAATCTTCACGCATTTAATCTTCGTTTGTTGACGAAATTTTGTGAATAGCCAAATCGGCACCGTTAAACTCATCTTCTTCAGAAAGGCGCAGGCCCGTTAGTTTATTGATGACACCATAGACGAGCACGGCACCGACTAGAGCAATAGAAATGCCCGCCAAGGTCCCTAGAACTTGCACTGTTAAACTGACGCCTCCAAGACCGCCGAGAGCACTCTGGCCGAAAATACCTGCCGCTACACCGCCCCACGCGCCACATACCCCATGCAAAGGCCAAACACCCAGTACATCGTCAATTTTTGTCTTGTTCTGTAGGTAGGTAAATAAGTAAACAAACAGAGCGCCAGCGAGTGAACCTGTGACCAACGCACCAATCGGGTGCATCAGGTCTGAACCCGCACAAACTGCGACAAGCCCTGCTAAAGGACCATTGTGGATAAAGCCTGGGTCGTTTTTGCCTGCAATTAGCGCTGCTACAATGCCGCCCACCATCGCCATCAAAGAGTTCATGGCCACAAGACCACTGATGCCATTCAGTGTCTGAGCTGACATGACGTTAAAGCCAAACCATCCGACGCATAGAATCCACGCACCTAACGCCAGAAACGGAATATTGGATGGGGCAAAGTTTGTGTGTTTACCCGCACGAACACGACCCTTACGCATACCTAGGAAGATAACCGCAACCAGAGCAATCCAACCTCCGACACCATGAACGACTACAGAACCTGCAAAGTCGTGGAAGCCATAGCCAAACTGTGTTTCAAACCAATTTTGAACACCGTAGTTGCCATTCCAAATCATGCCCTCGAAAAGTGGATAGACCAAGCCTACCGTAAAAAACGTGGCAATTAAGATGGGATATAAACGTGCACGCTCAGCAATACCACCGGATACAATAGCAGGAATCGCAGCGGCGAACGTTAGTAAGAAAAAGAACTTCACTAGCTCGTAACCGTTGCCTTGCGATAAGGTTTCTGCATCGGCAAAAAAATTAGCCCCATAAGCCACCCAGTATCCAATGAAGAAGTATGCGATGGCAGAAATGCCGAAATCGGCAAGAATCTTGACGAGTGCGTTGACTTGGTTTTTGTGACGGACTGTCCCCACTTCAAGAAAAGCAAAGCCTGCGTGCATCAAAAATACCATGATTGCACCGAGTAATAAGAACAGTGTATCTGAACTTTGTGTCAGGGTTTGTACCGCTCCATGTACCTGACTGGCATCTACGCTCATTGTCATTTGTCTCCTTTGTCGCCCAACGTCTGTGCGTTGGGCATTTTTATTTCACCATATTGGTGAATTGATAATGAGACATAGCAAGGGCAAGCTTTGTGCCAAATAAATCACATAATTATCAACTCGTGTAATTCATTGATTTTACTTATCAAAACGAATTTCTAACGATAAAGGTGCGCAACGAAGGATAAGAACGACGCATAAAAATGCACTTTTTTGGTGAGGACGCACCGTTTTAAGGCGCGCATAATTTGTGCAGAGGTATGAAAAAGCCCTGTTAAACAGGGCTTTGAATTAATTATAGGTTTGGACCTTTGACCATACTAAATGGCTGATTTTCTCTAAGCTTCTGCATCCCCTGATACATGCGTACAAACCACAATAATATTGCAATCGCACCAAACAGCATTCCCACGTAAGGGATGTAGTACGCGATTTCGTCGATAACATTGCTGTTGTACCAGTAGTCGTTAACACCAATCAGGACACCATTAGATGTCGCGACTGTGATAATCAGCACCACAAAGAAGGTTAGGTTTAGGAAGAAAGTACGAATCAAACCGTAATAGTGTGAATCAACAATCTCACCATCCTCTCCTTTATCCAAACGATAACCTGCATAGATAATCGCGATCACTCCAGAGATAAGGCAAGTGAATGGAGTAAATATGCTAAGGATATACGCTACCCAAATCCCGTTATTAGGCTTGCTCATCGGCGCGCACTCCTTTCACATCTTGAACGGTTGTTGTTTGTTGTTCCTGCTCTTTGGCCATCATTTCTTGGTACCAAAGATCATGATGTTCTTTTGCCCAAGTCTCATCAACTTCACCGGTGACCATACCTTCTAGCGCCCCTTCCATGCCAAACAAACCGATGTAGATATGGAAGACGAAGCCGCAGATAAGGATCAGCGCAGCCAACATATGAACTAAGTTCGATAGCTCCATGTCGCGACGAGTTTGACCGAAGATTGGGAAATCCAACACTAAGCCACTGAACGCGACAACACTACCAACAACGATCAGAAGCCAAAATAGCGCTTTCTCGCCCGCATTCGAAAACTCAGCTGAAGGGTGAGAACCTTTGTGCTTACCAACCATACCTCCAAGCTTCATAAACCAAGCAATGTCCACCTTCTTGAAGGTAGATTTACGCCACCATTTAATCAGCACACATAGCAGCAACACATAGAAAATTGGTCCTATGTAGTTGTGGTATTGTTTAGCCAGCATAATGATTAATCCCCACAGCTCTGTTGGGATATATGGTTTAAGGAAATGCTTACCGTAAACCAGCATTAAGCCGCTAAACGCGAGGGTTAAGAAGGTGAATGCCATACTCCAGTGCAGTGCACGATCAAGACGGGACCAGCGTTTGATCTTTTTGCCCGTCCGAGGCGCACTTAACATTAGCGGACCAATCACGATATACATCATGGTCACTAATGCGATACTACCGAAAATCGCCACAGCTCCCGCAGGAGACATCCATTTTTCTTTTAAAATGTACCAAGCTTGACCTGGGGTACTAATTAGCATTCCGTGCTCTGGGAACTGAGACGTCGTGTAGCCTACTTCGCCCTGACGAACTTGACGCCAATAATCGGCACCAGCTAATTGCGTCATTTCACGTTGTGCAACATCAGACTCTTTTTGCTCAGCATGCGCAGGCAACGACAAAGCAAAAAGCAATGCTGCCATCAGTGACAGCATCGCAAGAGATGCACGTTTAAACATTGAAAACATGAATCTCTCCACCGTTAGCTTTTCGTTGCGTCATAAGACAGATCATTGCCATCTGTCCAGCCCGCGCCCTTGGCTCCACGTTCAACAACGCGTTGACGGAAGATGTCAGAGACCTTTTCTGCATCACCGGCAAGCAGCGCTTTTGTCGAGCATAGAGAAGCACACATTGGGAGCTTACCTTCTGCAATGCGGTTGGCACCGTATTTTTGGCGTTCTTCTACCGAACCTGGTTCAGTTTCAGGACCGCCAGCACAGAATGTACACTTGTCCATTTTACCGCGTTCACCAAACGAAGCTTGTTTAGGGAACTGAGGAGCACCAAACGGACACGCGAATAAGCAGTAACCACAACCGATGCAAAGATCTTTGTTGTGTAACACGATGCCATCTTCGGTGTGCTCAAAGCAGTCAGCAGGACACACGGCTTTACATGGCGCATCGGTACAGTGCATACACGCAACCGAAATCGAGTTTTCACCTGGTTCGCCATCATTGAGTGTGACTACGCGACGACGTTGAATACCCCACTCAAGCGCATCGTCATTTTCGTTCTTACATGCAGTGACACAGCCGTTACATTCGATACAGCGTTTGGTGTCACAAAGGAATTTCATTCTAGCCATCAGTGGACTCCTTACGCTTTGCGAATGTTACATAGGGTGACTTTAGTTTCCTGCATCTGAGTAACAGGATCATAGCCATAAGTGGTGGCAATATTTGCTGATTCACCAATGACATATGGGTCACAACCTTCTGGGTACTTAGAGCGAAGATCTTCACCTTGGAATTTCCCGCCGAAGTGGAACGGAATGAAGGCAAGGCCTGGTTTCACACGACGAGTCACCATTGCTTTTACGTGAATGCGGCCTTTCTCAGCACCTTCTACCCACACCATATCGCCATCTTTAAAACCAAGGTCATTGGCATCTTTCGGGTTAACTTCTACAAACATCTCTTGTTGAAGCTCAGCGAGCCATGGGTTTGAACGTGTCTCTTCACCACCACCTTCATATTCAACCAAACGACCAGACGTTAATATAATTGGGTACTCAGCAGAGACATCTTTGTCTTGGATCGACTTGTACATGGTCGGTAGACGGTAGATAGACTCACTGTCATCCCATGTTGGGTAATCAGCAACAAGGTCGCGGCGAGGTGTGTACAGTGGCTCACGGTGCAGCGGAACACGGTCTGGGAATGTCCAAACCACAGCACGCGCTTTCGCGTTACCAAATGGAATACAACCATGTTTAATTGCTACGCGCTGAATACCGCCAGAGAGATCCGTTTTCCAGTTTTTGCCTTCTGCCGCGGCTTTCTCTTCTGCTGTGAGGTCATCCCACCATCCAAGTGCTTTGATCAGTTTGTCGGTAAATTCTGGATATCCATCTTCAAGCTCACAGCCTTTAGAATAACTATCTTCAGCAAGAATATTATTGCCTTCAAATTCCACACCAAAGCGAGCACGGAAGTTACCACCGCCTTGAGCAACTGGCTTAGACGTATCATAAAGAATATGCGTACCCGGATGTTTCATCTCAGGTGTACCCCAACACGGCCATGGTAGACCATAGGTTTCACCATGAGCAGGACCACCTTCACCTTCTAACGACGTCTTGTGGAAGGTGTGCCAATTTTGTTGGTGCGTTTTCAAACGCTCTGGGCTTTGACCCGTGTAGCCAATTGTCCACATACCACGGTTAAATTCACGCGTGATGTCTTCGATAAGTGGTTGGTTGTTTTCAACTTTTACGTTTTTAAACAGTTGATCGGAGAAACCAAGCTTCTTAGTCAGAAGGTACATGATTTCATGATCAGGTTTTGACTCGAACAACGGCTCAACCACTTTGTCACGCCATTGAATAGAGCGGTTTGACGCTGTCACACTGCCGTAGGTTTCAAACTGAGTGGTCGCTGGAAGAAGGTAAATGCCATCTGTACGGTCGTTCATTACCGCAGCAACTGTTGGATATGGATCGACGATCACCATCATATCCAATTTTTGCATTGCCTTACGCATCTCGACGCCACGAGTTTGCGAGTTGACCGCGTGTCCCCAGTAGAACATCGCGCGAATGTTGTCATTCTGCTCGATATTTTCTTTGTTTTCTAAAACGCCATCGATCCAACGAGAAACCGGAATACCCATATTGTTCATCGGTTTCTTACCACGGTACTCATTTTGGTCGAATCGATTTTTAACCCACTCGTAGTCAAGATCCCACACTTTCGCCCAGTGTTTCCAAGAACCATCTGCAAGGCCGTAGTAACCTGGAAGCGTATGAGAAAGTACGCCTAAGTCTGTCGCGCCTTGCACGTTATCGTGACCACGGAAGATGTTCGCACCGCCACCTGACTTACCCATGTTACCTAGCGCAAGTTCCAGTACACAGTATGCACGGGTATTGTTGTTACCTGTGGTGTGCTGAGTACCACCCATACACCAAACAACACATCCAGGACGGTTTTCAGAAAGAAGTTTCGCCGTTTTGTATACATCGGCTTCAGAGACGCCTGTTACGCGCTCAACTTCAGCAGGAGTCCACTTTGCGACTTCCTGACGAATTTCATCCATACCAAACACACGTTGACGGATAAACTCTTTGTCTTCCCACTGGTTAGCAAAAACATGCCATAAAATACCCCAGATAAACGCAACATCTGACCCTGGGCGAAGCGAAACATAGTGATCAGATTTTGCTGCGGTACGTGTACGACGAGGGTCAGCAACAACGATCTTACAGTTGTTTTTCTCTTTCGCGATTAAGATATGCTGCATTGCCACTGGGTGCGCTTCAGCAGGGTTCGAACCGATAAACAGCATCGACTTACAGTTGTGCATATCGTTGAACGAGTTCGTCATTGCACCGTAGCCCCAAGTATTTGCTACCCCAGCTACTGTTGTTGAGTGACAGATACGCGCCTGGTGGTCTACGTTATTGGTTCCCCAAAGTGATGCCATTTTACGGAACATGTACGCTTGTTCGTTGTTGTGCTTTGCGCTGCCTAACCAGTAAACGGAATCTGGACCAGATTCTTTACGAATATCGAGAACCTTGTTACCAATTTCTTCGATAGCTTGATCCCAGCTCAGTTTGACCCATTTGCCATTTTCGAGCTTCATTGGGTATTTGAGACGGCGTTCACCATGGCCATGTTCACGCAGCGCTGCACCTTTTGCACAATGTCCACCAGCATTGAACGGGTGGTCAAAAGCAGGCTCTTGGCCTGTCCAAACGCCATTTTGTACTTCGGCGTAGATACCACAACCTACAGAACAGTGAGAACAAATCGTTCTTTTGATCTCAGTCTTCGCTGAAGGATCAACAGACTTAGCTTGCGCTTTTTTGATCATTCCTGGTGCGAACAGGCTTGCCCCTACTACGGCCCCGCCTGCTGCAAGGGTACTGTTTTTCATAAAGGCACGGCGTGAAACGCCGAGTTGGTGTTGCTCTTTGCTCACACTATCGGAGCGTTTAACTAGTTTCATTGGTTAGGCTCCTATAGCGTATCGTAGTAGTCACGAATATGCTGAGTTTCGTGATAGCCAGTTTTCTTCACGTCTTGTTTTGGCAATACAGATTCTGAAGCACTAGCCACTTTAGTGGTTCCAGCGACTACCGCTCCAGCAACTGCTGCCGTAGTTAAGCCTTTGAGAAGATCCCTGCGGCTTTGATTTAACTTATTATCGTCTTTCATTATTGCTTCCTTACCCTTATTAGTAGGTATTGCATCGATGTGACGCTTATTGCTGAGCTTGCTCGTACTCAGTCACGTTCTTAACATCAATTTTTAATTTGTTTTTTCCACTTTGTAGATTTTCACTAAAACGCACTTGCTCAAGGGTCATAAATGCGTCAGTTAATTCGGCAACAGCCACGTAGAAATTGGCGTGCTGAGCAGCCTTGATCTGTTTCGTTAACGCGTTAAACCACGTTGCTAAGTGCTTATTGAAAAATACCTGTTGCAGCTCTTCATCTTCAGCGGTAAGTACAGACATCACTTCACAAAGTGCAGAGAAGTGATCTTCTGGCTCTTTGACCTGCTCTTCGCGCTCTAGACCAAGAATTGCAAGATCGTGACGAATCGAAGCCAATGGTTTTTCCATCAGTGAA
The DNA here is from genome assembly GCF_036533795.1 of Vibrio sp. M250220. NCBI lineage: Bacteria > Pseudomonadati > Pseudomonadota > Gammaproteobacteria > Vibrionales > Vibrionaceae > Vibrio > Vibrio sp. M250220. The sequence continues at coordinate 95,481 of NZ_JATABI010000001.1, forward strand.
CCCGTAAGATGCCAAGAGGCGAAAGGCATCACTTCACCACGACCAATACCAATGAATAATTCTTGGTACTCATCGTTTAACGCTTCTTGGTTAGATTCTCGGGCTGCGTTTTGCAAACCGATCCAAGCGGACTGCATTGCGCTTGCACTCTGTTCAATCTCCAACTCACTGAGAAAACTCACCATCTCTTCTGATGGCGCCTGACGGAATAGTGCAGATAGCACAAGGTAAATTTCAGCGCGTAGAGTTTGTTGTTGATTTTCCATTGCTTTCTACCCTAGTAATTCAGTTGTTTAGTTGGGTCTTCCGCCATCGATTCGAACATATCGACAACACGACAGTCTTCACACATCGCAATTCTGTTTAGCGAAGCTTGGTCTGAAAAATGAGAGTGACCGCGTAACTTATTTTGAAGCATGTCAATCATTGACTGTGGGGCAAACGGCTTTTGACAACGAATGCATTCCGCGGCTTTTTCTTGATGGATTATCGTCGCTTCCTGACGACTCGCCTTGTCCCAGTTCATACGTGTCGTCATCGTAAGAACCTGCTCTGGACACGCTTTAGTACATAAACCACACTGGATACAGTCTTGTTCGACGAACTTGAGCGACGGAGAGTCACCGTCAGTATGCAACGCACGAGTTGGACACACGGCCACACAACTCATGCACAGAGTACAATCACTCGATTTGCATGAAATATTGCCGTAAGGGGCATTGGTCGGAAGTTCGACAATGTTTTCGACCGGAATTCTAGACTGAGCAAGCGCATCTAGAGCAGTAAAAAGTCGTTGACGCTTATTACCCGGCAAATCACCCAGTGCGAGGTCAAATGAATCCGTGCATAAGATCGGAGCACCTTCGCGTAATGACTCTAGGTATACGATGTCGATCGTTTCTTTCGCGATACCGATTTGAGCCAGCAGTTCTTGTGCGACTGCAACTTCATTGTTGAGGACTCGTTGAATCGTTTCAGGCATGAAACGGCTCGCGGCGAACAGCACTTGCGTTGCGCCATTCACTAATGCAGCAAACCAAGAATCGACGCCAACAGACGGCAACTCTTCAACAACGATAGGGATTACGTTATCAGGTAGCGCCTTAAGTGCTATCACGTTGTATTGCTCGTGACGAGAACTACAAATCAGTACGATCGGATCAACACCACCTTCTGATTCATAATTTGCTAAGGTTCGTTCGATGAATTTTTGTGTATCTTGTGGATTCGGTAACGCATAGTGAATTGCTTCTGTCGGACAAGCAGTGGCACAAGTACCGACGCCTTGACATAAGTAAGGGTTAATCTCAATGCGATGACCGGTTTTATCACTGCCTTCGCTCGACAACGCACCAGCAGGACAGGCTTCAACACATCTCTCGCAACCTTTTACACCACGAGAGCTATGCGCACATTTGTCTGTATCCAGACGGAAAAATTTGGGTTTATCAAATGTCCCCATCAGCGTCGGAATTTCTTCTAATGCTTCAGCCAGTTTTGGATAACCTCTGCCAACTGGGTAATAACCAGGGACAGGAACCTCTTCACTCATGCAACTGTTGAGGCACAGATCCAAAACGATATCAAAACAATCATGATTTAACGCGACCTTAGCCAGATTGCTCTCTAGGCCGTTGTTTTCGATTAGCACCGAAAAGGTGCCCAGGAATCCTGATACTTGAACTGTGTTAGCGTAATACAGATTCGCGTGTTGACCTTGTTCGCCATCAGTAGAAAGCAAGGTTAGGCTATTCATTTGACCCAATTGAGCAGCAGCGCTTTCGATGATTGAAGTCGGACCGACGATAAGCGTATTACCACCACTCTCGTAACTTACCGTGGGAGGAATTAAGTTCGTTAGTTCAACCGTGTTCTCAAATGCATAAAGACGCGCTTTACCATTGGATGTTGACGATGATTCTTGTAGTAGTTGTTTTAGCATTGCTCAGTTCCAGTTAGAACGGAATATTCACCTGCACTCTTAATTGCAAATGCTGTACCAACTTTTATTTACATTAAAATCAATGAATTAGAATGTTTCCTTATCTTTATTGGTGACAAAAAAACAGAGTGAGACAAATTGTCCCACTCTGTTAATTGATGGTTTAGTCAAAATGTACCTATTTATTGTGTGGTATATTTTGTCCCATCGATTCTCGCTCAAGTTCTGACTCTTGTTCAACGTCTTCGGGTTGAATCAAGGAATCTTGATCGGTTAGCTGGTAATTATTATCCAGTTCAGAAGACGGTTTCGGCTCTTCTTCGCGTGCGTTGACCCATTCGCGAAGTTTGCTGGCGACTTCTGAAGAGAGATTCTTAACCGCTTTATAGTCATGATCGTAATCATTGAGCCCGTCAATTTCACTGAATTGCCCTGATAAAAAGAGTTTGCGTAACGCGGCCTTTTTGACCGCTGACTCGACCTCTGAAGTCAACAAAGACGCGACGCTGAGCTCAGATTCACTCGCTTCTGCACTCTGTTGTTGAGGGATGTCTGGCGCAAGTTCCAGTGAAGAATCAGCGTTATCTGGCAAATTTGTACTTTCACCTGATTCAACCAACTCAGGTTCAGAACCTTGCGCATCGAGTTTACGTTGTGACCAGCGACTTAGGAAACTAGTTGCCACTTGCTCTACCCGCCCCTTTACGCTTTTTACGTCTTTCTTCTAGCAGTTCACCATGACGACCAATATACGCCTCCATCCATGCTTGTACCGCAAGCGGCATGTCATTAGAAAGCACTAGGTAATCGCCATCCATGTATTGGCCAGCAACACTTTGCGAGGCTGTGAGTATGACAATATTAGGATCGTCTTCGGACTCCATAGTATCAAGAACCAAAAATAGCTTAGGTTGTTGAGAACTCAAGTTAAAACGGTAATCCGTTCTTTCATCCCGATGCAGTTGCAGAGCAATGACTCTCTGGTGCGACTCATCTGGCTGTAGATCAAAGCTTGAAAGTTGCCACTGCGTCGTCGTCCATAGTCCAGTACTAATTTCATGTGCGATTAAATTGCACCCGATTGACCATAAATCTTCGGACTTTTCTGCTTTAACGGACATAGTTTGCTGTTCTGGCATAGTTCACCAACTTATACACTGTTGTTTGTCAGGTTTGGATTGTGTAATTGATACAATCTGGGTTTTACTTTGCAATATTTGTACCTAGTCCTAAACAATGCGATTCCCAACCCTTATTATAGAGGCGGAACATTATTTGCAAGCAGCACTCCGCGAATGCGGATAGATCGAATAGGATAACTCTGTGGTTAAACCAAACATTATTAAAACCAGTGAAAACCCAATGCAGACACTTGAAGTTGAAGTGTTTGATGAATACGGTGAAAAGCTCACCAAACAGATAGCTTGCGAACGTCCTTTAACCGTCATGCTTAACTGGAAAGAAGTGGTTACCTTGATGACATTAGGATCACGCCCTGAGTCACTCGTGCTTGGCTATTTAAAAAACCAGAGTTTTATTTCCGATCCACAGGCATTGGAATCTGTGATTATTGACTGGGAAACGCATACTGCAGCGGTAATCACCAGTGAAGACACTCAACAAGTCGAGGGCGCACTGAAGAAAAAAACCGTCACATCAGGTTGTGGTCAAGGCACCATGTACGGCAATGTGATGAAACAACTAGAAAACTATCAAGTTCCTCAAGTAAAAATTAAGCAATCAGAAATATACTCCGCGCTCGAAGCCCTGACTCACTACAACGACACCTATAAAAAAGCCGGCGCCGTTCACGGTTGCGCGGTATGTAAAGCCAATGAGGTTCTTTCTTTTGTTGAAGATGTAGGCCGTCATAACGCAGTTGATACGCTCGCCGGTGAAATGTGGCTCAATGAGCAAAGCGGTGATGACAAAATTTTCTACACCACAGGTCGCTTAACCTCAGAAATGGTGATTAAAGTTGCTCAAATGGGAATTCCCGTGCTTTTGTCCCGTTCAGGAGTGACGCAAATGGGGTTAGATTTGGCACAAAAATTTGGAATTACCACCATAGCTCGAGCCAAAGGTTTGAGGTTCCAGGTATTTACCGGCGCAGATAAAATGGAGTTTGACGTAAAAGGCAATCCAGCAAGTTAACCGATACTGGCAAAACACCTCCCATGCGCCCTTAATTTTATATTTCCCGACATAAAAAGAGTTGCGGGCAATGCTAGAGCAAGTGAAGCGTTACATTCTGCCAGAACGAAAAAACGGCCCAAATCAAGGGCCGTTCGTATAAGTAAAACTCTACCCTGTTCGTTCCAAACACGTAAAGTGATAGGAGTTATCCGTAAGGAGGCTTTTACTTGTCTGGCTGGAGAGAATTATCCCTCGATACCACGAGCTTTAAGGAATTCTGAATACGTTCCTTTGAAATCGGTAATTTTGTTGTTCTTGATTTCAATAATTCGAGTAGCCAGTGAGTCTACAAATACTCGGTCGTGCGAGACGAAGAATAGTGTGCCTTTGTACTGCTCAAGCGCGTTGTTAAGCGATTCGATCGACTCCATATCCATGTGGTTGGTCGGCTCGTCCATTAACAGCATATTCGGTTTGTGCATCATGATTTTGCCAAGCAACATACGACCCTGTTCACCACCAGAGAGTACTTTCACTGACTTTTTGATGTCATCTTGAGAGAACAGCATACGACCAAGGAAGCTACGGATAACTTGTTCATCATCTCCTGCTTGACGCCACTGGCCCATCCAGTCCATCAGATTCATATCTTCTTCAAAGTCATGCGCATGATCTTGAGCGTAGTAACTGATGTTAGCGTTTTCTGACCACTTAAATTCACCTGTGCGAGGCTCTAGTACACCCGCTAATGTATTAAGTAGTGTGGTTTTACCGACCCCGTTCTCACCGATGATAGCGACACGCTCACCGACTTCGAATATAGCGTTGAAATCACTAAACAGATCGTCTTCAAAACCTTGGCTCAGATTTTCAACAATCAGTGCATTACGAAACAACTCTTTCGATTGCTCAAAACGAATAAATGGGTTCTGACGGCTTGATGCTTTAACTTCTGCCAGTTGGATCTTGTCGATCTGCTTAGCACGCGATGTTGCTTGTTTAGCTTTAGATGCGTTAGCTGAGAAACGTGCAACGAATGTCTGTAGTTCAGCGATCTGAGCTTTCTTCTTCGCATTGTCAGACAGTAGACGATCACGTGCTTGTGAAGCCGCGGTCATGTACTCATCGTAGTTACCCGGATAGATTCGTAATTCACCGTAATCCAGATCCGCCATATGCGTACATACAGAATTTAGGAAGTGACGGTCGTGCGAGATAATGATCATCGTACAGTTGCGTTGGTTTAGCGTATCTTCTAACCAACGGATAGTGTCCATATCCAAGTTGTTGGTTGGTTCGTCAAGCAGCATGATATGCGGGTCTGCAAACAGAACCTGAGCCAGAAGAACACGTAGCTTCCAACCAGGTGCGACTTCGCTCATCAATCCGTAGTGCTGTTCTTCTGGAATACCAACAGCAAGAAGCAATTCACCCGCCTTAGAATCAGCCATGTAGCCATCCATTTCAGCGAACTGAACTTCCAAATCCGCAACTAACATGCCCTCTTCTTCGCTCATTTCTGGCAATGAATAGATGCGGTCACGTTCTTGCTTAACTTTCCAAAGTTCTTTATAGCCCATGATAACCGTATCGATTACCGTGAACTCTTCATAAGCGAACTGGTCCTGATTTAGCTTTGCCACACGTTCGTTAGGATCGTAACTTACGTTACCACCAGTCGGCTCAAGTTCTCCGCTAAGGATTTTCATAAAGGTTGACTTACCACATCCATTGGCACCAATCAGGCCGTAGCGGTTACCTTCACCGAATTTTACCGAAATGTTTTCAAACAGCGGCTTAGCGCCAAATTGCTGAGTGATATTAGCTGTACTTATGATAGGACTATCCCCCTAATGAATTAGCCTTAAAAATCAATTAGATATGGCTAATTACCAAATGTATTGATGTAAATTTGGCGCTATTGTAACAGGTAAGAAGTGTGAACTACATAACATGTTGCAGATATATCAAAAAGGAGCCGCTAATCGCTTAACAGCTCCTTCGATCTATTGGTAATACACAGTGGGTTTAGAAGGTAACTCGGCCACCAACTGAAACTCGCGCATTGGTCAATGTTGTGTCGATTCCAATTATCTTGCCAGTAAGGGCTGTGTACTCGACACCGACATACCCGTACTTGAAGATTGTCGCTCGCGCACTAGTATACTAGCTCACTTTGTAGGATATTCTTAACTGAGCTGGATTGTTGAATCTACTTCGGTAAGCGACTGCATTGTAAGGATTCTCTCAATTAGCGGATCACTATTATTAATGACATCGGTATGACACTTGACGCAAAGTTAAGAATATAGTTTTGCAGCTTAAATAAGTGGGTATTTCACTCGCTTTCATTTCTAAAACTACTAAACTAACTCTAACCTCATAAGTTATAAGAGATTTTTATGCGTTTAATCGTACGCTTTTTATGTATGGCTAGCTTGATTACTGCGCTTCCTGCTTTGGCAGCTTGGCAGTATGATCTCCAGGCAATTCCTCAGGTGGACAGTGTCAGCAGTGACATTGAACAAGAAATAGCGAACCTTCCTGAAGCTTTGTTTATGACGGCTCAAGATAGAAGAAAGGTCAATCAGCTACTTGATGCCGTTCTTACTGAGCAACAAAAACAAATTGATCATTTCCAGAAAAACCTTGCGACTTTCCGAAAACATAGGGGGGACGATGCGTGGTTTGACACGGAATCCAATTATCTGACGTTAACCAGTCTTGGCAAAAGTAAGGAGCAACTACTTGTCCTGACCGATTCAGTTAACCGTGACAAGCTGACGGGATTTGGCCCTTACGGGGTAATTCAGTTTAAACAGGAATGGTATCAAACCCAGCTTAATCTTGAATATTGGATCTATTTTCAGCTGCGCAGTTTTAAATCACTGCTTGGCGAAGTCCTGATCTCACCGATTCCTGTCATTTGGGCCGGGTTGAAAGTTCTGTTTATCTATTTTGGTCTGGTCTGGTGGCTAGCAAACAGCAAGCGCTTGATTCGTCTTTTCAAAGAAACTCAGCTTGAGTCGAATGCTAAGCCTGCATTGTGGGTTCGCCTTATCTGGTACATCAGTCGTGCTAACAGAGCGATCGCTTTCCTGATCGCGATTACCTTATCACTGCGTGTACTTTCTGGTATTCCAAGTCTTCAGCACCTGATTATCTTAGAGATATTTACTTGGTGGGTGCTCGGTGGCTCCATAGCGATTAGCTTTATTCTAGAGTTTGCGTATCGCAATAGTCGCTCATCTAATCCAGAAGTTGTTGCCTTGAGGCTATCGACCATTCGACGCTACGTCTGGAGCGCCATTGTCGCTGGTGTGATCTTACAAATCTCTATGCGCACCCTCGGTAAAGGAACCATTTACTATTGGATATATAGCGCCCTTTACGCTTGGTTTGTCTTGGTGACCTTATCGATTTTGCTTTTGTGGCGTAGCAAAGTATTCGCAACGGTTGAGCCCTTAACCGACCGACCAGTATGGGTTAACTGGGCAGTAAGCCGTAAAGATGCCTTACTGCTGAGTATTCCTGCGACAGCGATGGCAATGGTGTGGTTAATCATTCACCACTTCAAACATAGGCTCGTCTCTGCGCTTTCAAATTACAGTTTTTTCAGTCAAGCACTCGCCTACCTGTTCCGTATTGAGGTCGCTAAGCAAACTGGATACAGCAACGGCCAAAGCAACTTAGTGCGTGTTAAAGGTAACGACACGTTTGAGTACGTTTCACCTGGGAGCTTTGACAGCACCATCATCGACTATGCGGGTGATGAAATTAAGCAGTTGTCTAAGTATTTGATGAGCGACAGTCCGGCGATATGCGTAGTGTCGGGTGAACGTGGCGTTGGAACCACAACACTCCTGCGTGGGCTTCTTATGAAAGTGAAAAATGCCGAGCCAATGTATCTAAGTTGTCCTTACTCTGGGTACAGCGAATTGCTTGCGCATTTGGCCGTTAGCCTTGGTTTAGAAGAAGACGCGACAGAGATCCAAATCTTGTCCCAATTGCGAAAAAGTGACACCACTTACTTAATTGCCGTCGATAACGCTCAACGACTTGTGAAACCAATGGTCGGTGGGCTAACTGACCTGATTCGTCTTACTAACCTCTTGCGCCGTTCTAAAAAGAACCATCGCGTTGTTATCGCAATTGAGAAAGCCAGCTGGCGTTTTGTCGATCGTGCTCGTGGTGAACGTCTGCTGTTTGATTTGGTCTCTTTTCTGCCTCGTTGGACAGAGAAACAGATCCATCTGTTACTCGATACCCGAATCAACCAACCTGAACAGAAACAGATTTCGTTTGAGGGCTTAGTGGTTCCAAAACAGTGGGATCAGGAAGAAGTCACTGAAGAAGAGCGTGCTAAACAAGGATTCTATCGAATTCTATGGCATTACTCTGATGGCAACCCTACCGTCGCGCTGCGCTTTTTCAGGTTGTCATTAAACCGCGATAAAGAGACGGAACAAGTTTATATTCGCCTATTCCACGCACCTGAATCACAAGAGTTAGAGAAAATGCCCAAACCTATGTTGGCTGTGCTGCGCTCTATCGTTCAATTGGAGATCGCTTCTCCAGAAGTCCTGTCCGAATGTACTCAGTTGAGCATTGCCGAGATCACCGGCACACTGCGTTACTTCCAGAGCCGTGGTTATATTGAGTGGCTAGAAGACAAAGCGCGTGTTTCCGATCACTGGTTCCGTCATATAACCAATGTTCTCGATCGTCAGCATTTATTGGTGAAGTAATATGAAAAAAATTCTAATTGTCTTGTTTGGTTTGCTGGTCATCCACCCTGCTTTTGCCACTGAGGAGGTGGCCAGTGTTGAAAACATCGGTCAAATTGCCAGTCTGATTCGTTGGAGCGGTGTGTTCTTCTCGCTGCTGATCATTATCGCCACCTGGTTATTGCTCAAGTTCATCAATTCCATGGTTGAAAGCATTGGTGGTCAGTTTGCTCAGTACAGAATGCCGTTGCAAAAACTCCAGTCATTCATGCAGTTCTTTATCTACATGAGTGCGGGTATCTTGGTGTTTATGATGAGTTTCCGCATCAATGACCAAATACTCGCATTGATTGGCGGTACACTTGCTGTATCCGTGGGCTTTGCGCTTAAAGACCTTGCTGCGTCGTTTATCGCGGGCATGACTGTGATGGTCGATCGTCCGTTTCAGGTTGGTGACCGCGTCACATTTGAGGGTAACTACGGAGACATTATTGCGATTGGATTACGTTCAGTTCGTATGCGTACTCTCAATGACGACATCATCACCATTCCAAACAACAAGTTCCTCAACGAAGTGACGGTGAGCGGAAACTACGGTGCTCTTGATATGCAGGTTGTTATCCCATTCTATGTTGGGCTTGATGAAGACATTACGCTCGCTCGAGACCTGATTCAAGAAGCGGCGTCATCAAGTCGCTACATACACTTACCTAAGCCTGTAACGGTACTGGTCAAACAAACCATCACTGATAACTACTTAGCCATTCAGTTGACGTGTAAGGCGTACGTGGTTGATACCGCTTACGAAAAGCTGTTTGAAACCGACATTACTCTGCGAGTGATGAAAGAGTTTAAAAAGCACGGTATTTGCCCGCCGAAAATTGCGGTTAACGCCAGTTAACAACACCGATAAAAACGGCCAGTACGATACTCGCACTGGCCTTTTTTATAGATTGGTAATCTTTAGTTTGGGTTCGGCACGTTCGGGTAAATAGACACTAAAACAACTCCCTTTGCCCCACTCAGAAGTGACTTTTAGTTCACCACCAGATTGGCTCAGGATACTCTGCGATACGGAAAGCCCCAACCCTGTTCCATCGCGCTTGGTGGTGTAAAACGGCGAGAAGATTCGCTTCAGATTCTCCTCTTTGATTCCACACCCTTCATCTCTAACATGAATAATAGCGCCGACGGATTTGTCGCCTTCCATCCAGTCTTCTGTAGATATGATCAGTCGCCCAGTCCCCTTCATTGCATGGATACCATTCATCTGCAAGTTGACCAGTATCTGCAACAGTTGGTGACGGTTAACCTCAACAGAGGTATGAGCAGAGAGATGTGTCTCAAACTCAACGCCGCGTTTTTTAGTTCCCGTCTTAACCAGAGTGATGCTCTCCTCAACAATGGGGTTGACATGTTGCCATGTAATTTCATCCTGAACTCCCCCTTGACGGCTGTATTGCAGCAAACTGCGAGTAATGTTTCGGATGCGATCTATCTGAGCATGAATGGCTTCAATCTCTTCTTTGACTCGATTAGATTCATTACCGAGTTCAAACTGCATTAACTCGACATTTCCCAGAATCACCGCTGTTGGATTATTGATTTCATGCGCAATACCCGCCGTCAATTCGCCAAGCGCGGCTAATTTCTCATTGACCACCAACTTGTCTCGAGTTTGGTTGAGTAGCTTGATATGAAGTTCCAGATCCTCCGTTTTCTCTTTCAAACTGGCGGTGCGATCTTGGACTTTACACTCAAGTTCATTTGCCGCTCGCAACAATTCATTTTTGCGCTGCTTGAGCAGATCAAGCATGTTGTCGAATTGCTTAGCTAATTGCGCCAGTTCATGGTTCTCATCCAAACCGAGCGGGCCAATACGCGTCTCCTTACCTAACTGGATCATTTTGACGACGCGGTGAATGTGCTCAATAGGAATAAACAGATCTCTCGAACCGCGATAGACCAATAAGCTGGAAATGAGCAGTAGGAACAAGGTCGTTATCGAGATCTCAGCGATGTTGGTCATATAGGTGGTGACAAACGGCCATAACAGGTATCCGGTATAAAGCATACCAATCACATTGTCATATTGATCATGTAGTGGCTGATAAGCCGTGATATACCAAGCGTCGTATACAAAGGCTAAGTCAACCCACTCCTCACCATTGATGAGTACCGTACGTTTGACTTCGTCGGAAACGCGCGTACCGATGGCGCGTCCCAAGCGGTCATCACTGTCTAAAGGAACGTTGGTACTGATTCGCAGATCGTCCAAGAAGACCGTGAGTGTTCCCACGGGACGCAAGCTATCTTGTATCGACGGATAGATTAAATCACGAATGGTATCAACCAAAGCAGTGCTGTTGTTAAGCAGCAATCCACCATCCAAAAAACCAATAATATCATTGCTCTTGTTGTGAATAGGGATCACGGTTCGACTAACTAAGCCACGTCCTTCTATCTCGCTACTATTTAGAATCGGCGTCTGAGCTCGTTTTACAAGATCCGACCCTAATGCATTGAGCTCCTGCTGAGTAAGTACATCGAAGAAGGATTCACGGCGAGTGAGATCCATAAAGCGAAATTTATTGACTAGGTTATCTACGCGATGAAACCGTAAGAAATCCAACTTATATTCGATACGCTGGTCAGACACCCATTGTTGCAAATCTGCTTCTGGCATCTCACTGTTGGCCACTCTGGTTACAAAGTCGTAAGAGTTCGCAAATGCTTTGACGTGATTCGCTTGACGTTCCTGAATCAGTTCAATGCTGTTCTCTGCCACGCCTAAACGTTCAGAAACATCAATCAACGCGCTTTGCCAAGTGTAATGAATCGACCAGTAGATGGTTATTCCAATCAGAGCGAGCAGAGTCAAAAAAATCGGCGCAGAGGTGAGGATCATCAGCCTATATCGCACCATGGTTTTAAAGCGATAGCGCCATTTTGACCACAGAGACCAACGTGATGCTCTACTCGGCATGCGTTGACTCCTCACCATCCCACTCTTTGTATTTGCGCTCTAATGTCTTACGAGCTACGCCCAAATCACGTGCGGCGGCGGATTTATTACCATCATGGTAATCAACCAACTGCATGATATGGGCTTTTTCAACATCCTTTAGCGCCCAGCTGTTTGGATAGCCAACCCCCTTGTTGGTATCGCCAGCCAGCTCGATTAATTCAACACCACTCGAAACCTTCATCGAAACAGAAGGTTTGTAAGCATCGCCATGTATCTCACGCCAGTAATGAGCAGGTGGTTTCCCTAGCAGAATACAACGTTCAATCAGGTTCTTGAGTTCACGGATGTTACCTGGCCAATCATACTCATTCATCGCCAGAACATCTTCATGCGCCCACTTAGGGTCGGGCATTGCCAACTCTGCGACGAGCTTTTTAGTAAAGAACGGTACCAACTCAATCAAGTCCGTCTTACGTTCTCTCAGCGGTGCGACATCAATTTTTAGTACGTTAAGGCGATAATAGAGATCCGATCGAAAATGCCCTTTGTTGACTTCTTGTTGAAGATTACGGTTCGTCGCGGCCACCACTCTCACGTCGACCGTCACTTCTTTCTCACTTCCCACTGGGCGGATTGTTCTCTGTTCCAACACCCTTAGTAACGCCGACTGCATTGGAAGCGGCATCTCGCCAATTTCATCTAAAAACAGAGTCCCCCCATTGGCGACACGGAATAAGCCTTCACGACTGCGTTTCGCCCCTGTAAAAGCGCCCGCGGTATGACCAAACAGTTCACTCTCTAATAATTCAGGGGCAATAGCGCCACAGTTGATGGGAACAAAAGGCCCATTACGCTGACTCGCATCATGTACACCCCTAGCGACCAGTTCTTTACCCGTTCCAGATTCGCCTTCAATGAGAACGGACGCACGTGAAGGCGCAAATTGGGTAATGAGTTGTTTCAGTTGTTTGGTTTTGTCGGAACCACCAACGATATCAGTCGCGATATGGCGCTTGAAGTCATGACGAAGCGCAAACTGATGGCGTTGTTCAAGACGTTTGTCCATACAACGTTGAACGGCATTAAGCATTTGCTCCAAATTAAACGGCTTAAGAATAAAGTCCGTCGCGCCGAGTTTGATCGCCGAAATAGCGGTATCTAAGTCGGCATATCCTGTCATAAATATCACGTCGGCTTTTTTATCATCGTCGTAAAACGCCTCTTCCCACTCAATACCAGAGCGACCCGGTAAATTGATATCCAAGATGATCAAATCATAATGATTAGCACATCTGAGCATCTCTGCCTCTTCGATACTTCCAGCGCAATCCACTTTTGAAAACCATTTACTTAGTGCTTTGTTTAATATCGCTTGCATTCCCGCTTCGTCGTCAACGACAAGAACGGAAAATGCTTGATATTGTGAAGCTTTATTAGGGTCGAATGAAGGAGGCATTGTATTCCACTATTACTGTGTGACTATTGGGACAGAGTGTACCAAGTTTCCAAAGCTTGGTTATATTTAATGTGAGACATTTTGTCCCTCATCAAACTTTTTCCTTCTAACTTATTGATAATTCATTTGAAAAAGATCGCATTTTTTTGGCATCAAGATTGCTTTATATGCATGCCAAATTATAACACGTCAGAGTTGGCAGCGATTAGGTATCAAAATACCTATCAAATAATAAATAGAATGGATTAATAAACACTATGAAAGCAATCTCTTTTACATTAGCAACAGCGTCTTTAGCCCTAGTCAGTTACTCCGCGTCATCTGCCGATGAAGTTCCTCATGTTCGTCTCGCGACTACTACTAGCACGTATCACTCAGGCCTACTTGACTACCTATTACCTAAATTTGAACAAGATACCGGTTATAAAGTCGACGTTATTTCTGCCGGAACGGGTAAAGCACTTAAAATGGGTGAGAACGGTGACGTAGATTTGGTTATGACGCACGCACCAAAAGCAGAAGCAAACTTCGTAGAAAAAGGCTATGGCGTACTGCCTCGCAAGCTGATGTATAATGATTTCGTTATTGTTGGTCCTCATTCAGATCCTGCAAAAATTGCTCAGCAGAAAGACATTGCTGAAGTGTTCAAAAGTATTGCAAACATGAACGCTACTTTTGTATCTCGTGGTGATGATTCTGGAACACATAAAAAAGAAAAAGGCATTTGGCAACAAACAAAAATGGAACCCAACTTTGGCGGCTACCGCAGCGTGGGCCAAGGTATGGGGCCAACGCTAAATATGGCCAATGAGATGCAAGGTTACACGATGACCGACCGTGGTACTTGGTTAGCCTACAACAACAAACTTGATCTAGAAGTGTTGTTCCAAGGCGATAAAAAACTGTTTAACCCATACCAAGTTATTCTTGTTAACCCTGAGCGCTACCCTAGCATCAATTACCAAGGTGCCAAGGAGTTCAGTGACTGGCTTGTCAATCCAAAAGGACAACAACTGATCAATGAATTCAAACTCAATGGTAAACAACTGTTTGTCGCCAACGCTAACGAGAAATAATTTTCGATGAGCCTATGGCAAACCACCCTCGATGCGCTCGCCTTATTGGTGAGCCTCGATAGCGAACTTTGGGAGATCGTCGCGGTCTCCTTTAGTGTTTCATTGTCAGCGATTTCGATCGTGCTGTTACCAGCAATCATTTTCTCTTTTGTTCTCGCGTACACAGAGTTCAGGGGAAAATGGCTTTTTCTTTCGCTGGTCAATACGCTTCAGGCTATCCCAACCGTTGTGATTGGATTACTGCTCTACATGCTACTGTCACGTGCAGGTCCTCTCGGGGACTGGCAGATGCTATTCACTCAGAAAGCGATGATTGTTGGTCAGATGCTTATCGGTTTTCCGGTACTGGTTTCAATGATGCATGGCGCGCTTCAATCTAGTGACCGAAGAGCGGTTGAAACATCAATCACGCTCGGAGCTTCGGTACCTCGCATCGTTGGAACAATGATTTGGGAAACACGGTTCCCGCTTCTTGCAGCCACTATTGCTGCCTTCTCGCGCATCGTGACAGAGGTGGGTTGCTCGACTATGGTTGGTGGCAACATTATGGGCATCACTCGCAACATACCGACAGCGATTGCTATGGAAAGCCACAAGGGTGCCTTTGCGCAAGGTGTCGCATTAGGCATAGTGTTACTGACTCTAGCCTTAGTATTAAACTTCTTGCTTACCAGTATGCGTGGCAAAGGCTACCTCAGAACTTAAGGGCGCTGTATGACTATAAAAATAACGGCACAGCAACTTTCTATGCGCTTCAAAGAGCGCGTGCTATTTCACATCCCTACTTTGAATATTGGTCCAAACGACGCCATTTATCTAAAAGGAGATAATGGTGTCGGTAAAACTACCCTGCTAAAAATCCTTTCTGGGTTGATCAAACCCACCACCGGTAAAGTTGTCGCCCCCTGTGACTCGTGGCGCAATAGACTCTTTTCGCGATCGGGACGAAAAAATGTTATCTACCTCCATCAGTCTCCCTATTTATTTGATGGCACGGTATACCAGAATGTTGCATACGGTATTCGCTATCAAAAAGAAACAGCAAAAGATAAGCGAGCTCAAGTTATTACGGCACTGCGCATGGTAGGCTTAGAAACTCTTGCAGACGAACACATCTCAGTGCTGTCGGGGGGCGAAAAGCAACGCGTTGCAATGGCACGAGCGTGGATTCTAAAGCCTTCGATTTTGCTGATGGACGAACCCAGTGCTTCTTTAGATCAAGAATCGATCGACCGTTTAGTGATTATGGCGCAAGATCTTCTCGAACGTGGGTCAAGTTTGGTGATAACCAGTCACCAGCAAAACGCCTTGACCGCTTTATGCCGTAAACAATGGTGGATAAAAGAAGCGACTTTGGTAGAGTCTCCTCTGCTTCAAGTAATAACCGACAAAGAGTTACAAATTAATTATGCTTCTTCCAATGCAAACTAGCTGGGTCATTTTAGCTGGTGGACAAGCAACCCGTATGGGCGGACAAGACAAAGGGCTTGTCCAACTGAATGACAAACCACTCATTCAACACGTTATCGAGCGTCTTACTCCACAGACTGAGCGCATCATGATTAACGCTAACCGAAATCAGAGTATTTATACTCAGTTCGGCGAAGTATTTAGTGATCAATTTAAAGACTATCCTGGGCCAATGGGCGGTATCCATGCGGGACTGCTCAACGCACCAACAGACTGGGTAGGATTCGTCCCTTGTGACAGTCCACTCATCAATAACGATCTCGTCGAGCGGTTTTGCGCTTCTGTCACCGACGAGACGGATATTCTCGTTGCTCACGATGGTGATCACCAACAGCCGGTTTTCACCCTTTATCACAAAAGAGTTCTTCCCAAGTTAACCGCTTTCTTAGAGCGCGGTGATCGCAAAATCATCCTACTTTATAAAGAGTGCCATACCCAGTATGTCGACTTTAGCGATTCACCAAACTGTTTTGTTAATTTGAACACACCAGAAGAGCTCGCTCAATTCGGTACCATTGACTGATGATTGAACAAACACCCATTCCTATTCTAGGTTTTGCTGCCTATTCGGGCACAGGTAAAACGACGCTCCTTGAAGCACTATTGCCAAAGCTAACAACCACTGGTCTGCGCATTGGTATGCTGAAACACGCTCACCACAATTTTGACGTCGATAAAGAAGGAAAAGATAGTTATCGTCTTCGTAAAGCTGGCGCATCGCAAATGCTGATTTCTTCTCGTAATCGTTACGCACTGATGACGGAGACACCTGAGGAAGAATCACAATTTCAATATCTACTGACACGTTTTGATACCGATAAACTCGATATCATTTTGGTTGAAGGCTGTAAAAACATCGCGTTTCCTAAGATTGAATTGCATCGCGAAGTTGTCGGTAAACCTTGGTTGTATCCAAATGACACTAACATCATTGCCATTGCGTCGGATACGCCAGTCAAGGATAGCGAACTGCCACAAATGGATATCAATGACCTTGATGTGATTGCTCAGTTTGTCATTCAGTACGCACAAAATGGTATCCAACCAAACCATGTGGCGCCATGTTGTGACACCCTCTCCCCTGCGTATCTTTCTGTCACGCAAGGACAAGAAAAAATTCTGTCACTTGTCAACACCGTCACTGAGAATGAGCCGTGCGCTGTGGAATCTTGTTTTGGTCGAGTTTTATCGAACAACATCATTTCACCAGTCAATGTGCCTCAATACACCAATTCGGCAATGGACGGTTACGCAATTCGTGGTGATGACCTCAATCGTCAACACTACCAAGTCGTGGCTGAAGTACTCGCAGGTCATGCTTATCAACAACCTTTACAAAAAGGTCAAGCGGTAAAAATCATGACAGGTGCACCGACGCCACAATTTGCCGACACAGTTGTCATGCGTGAACAAGCCACCGAAAATAGTGACATCGTCACGTTTCCTAATGCTTCAATAAAACAAGGTCAGAATGTACGTCTTGCAGGTGAAGACCTAGCGGCAGGAAGTGATGTATTTTCTCTTGGTCAGCGCCTCTCTTCTGCTGAGATGGGAATGATCGCCTCTCTTGGTTACGGTGAATGCCAAGTCTACCGTAAGCTTAAAGTTGCTGTTTTCTCAACAGGTGATGAAGTTCAAGCCCCGGGGAGTGAGCAAAAAGCGCACTCTATATTCGATTCAAATCGTTTCACCATTATGGGGTTACTGCAAAATCTTGGTTGTGAAATTTTAGATTTTGGCATTGTTGAGGACAACCAGCAGACGATGGTTGAAGCACTGGAACGCGCAGCTCAGCAAGCAGACGTGGTCATTACTTCTGGTGGCGTCTCTGTTGGCGATGCCGATTACATTAAACTTGCCCTTGAACAGCTAGGTAGTATCGATTTTTGGCGTATAAACATGCGTCCGGGTCGCCCACTCGCTTTCGGAAAGATTAGCGAAAAACCTTTCTTTGGTTTACCAGGTAATCCAGTGGCGGTTATGGTGTCATTCATTAATTTCGTCGAGCCAGCGATACGCAAGATGCAAGGCGAACTTGATTGGCAGCCATTAAAGATTAAGGCAATCGCCACTGAACCCTTACGTTCTCGCCAAGGACGCACAGAATTTAGTCGCGGCATCTATCAATTTGATTCTCGTGGCCATTTAACCGTCGCAACAACGGGCAAGCAAGGTTCAGGTATTCTTCGCTCAATGAGTGAAGCCAACTGCTTGATCGAAATATCCCCTGCTGTTGACACGGTTAAAGTTGGAGAAAGCGTGACAATCATCCCACTTCAAGGCAGAATCTAGCAATCCATTCAGGGGCCAGCTTAGCTGGCCTCTTTATTTTATAGACGGTTGAATATTTATGGCTCGTACAATCCTATATACCTACAAAGACCAAGACAAAACACTGGCTTTTTCTTACGAGAAACACAGAAACATTCACGAGGCAGTGGCAGAAGCTGAAGGTATTGATATTTCGGCATACCTAAAAATGGAGCAGCAAATCGAAGCGATTTCAGACACCAAAGCCGTTCGCAATTATCGTGATAATCACTTTAAAAAACTTGGCTTTAGTAAAATCACTTTGGCACAGAAAGAGAACCTTGGTGTAGGAAAGAAGAATTCGTAATCCCCTCGTTTCAAAGGCTGGCTTTCCAGCCTTTGTTCTTTCTTAGACAAGGCTAATTAACTCAACATAAGGTCGTTGTTTACAATGAAATGGAGTAATTACACTAGAATTATTAGGCCTTAATGTTTAGGCAGCGACGTTCCATCCAGCTGAATTAACTGATCATTTTATATTTTGACAATATTCCCCTCACAAAACCGTACATTGTACATATACAATTAATGGCACCTGTGTGAATATTTATGCCAACCCTATAAACCATAAAAATAGAACATATTACTTAACAAGGATTGGCCCCTTTCAATGGAATCGCTCATTACAAAAGTCATCGACTCAAGAAATGAACAAGAGCTTTACCACCGTTGTCTACAAGACGTCTATTTACGCTATAAACCACAACACTGTTTGATTGCTGAGTATGATCTTGAGCAGAACATTGCTCATTCTCACTGTTACTTACACCACGGCGAGCTAGCGGAAAACATCACCTATTCTTTAGGTGGCACGCCGTGTGAACTGGTGCTGGATAACCGAGAAATCTGTGTTTACAAAGAGAAAATTCAACAACTTTTCCCTGATGATGCCATCTTACAGATAATCAATGCGCACAGTTATCTCGGCATTCCTATTCAGTCGCGCAGTGGCAAAGTGGTTGGCGTTATCGCACTCATGTATGACACCGATTTACCCGATATATCTTTTGATAAGACTTGGCTAGAAACCATCGGTTTTCTGATCGGTAAGTCAATCACTCAGCAACGCCTTGCAGATCAAAAAGATAAACTATTGGAACAATTTGAACGTTCAGAGCAATTAACGCAAAGTGGTTCATGGACATGGGATATTGCTCATAACCATTTTAGCTACTCTAAAAATCTCGCCAATATGACGGGCATGAAACCTGATCAACGACTACAATTTTCTGACTTTTTCCGACTCTATATCTTTAAGAGTAAAATCAGCTTAGATCGCTTCATGCTTGATGTAAGTTCTGGGAGTGAAGCTAAGACTCTCACTGTTTATCGAGAAATGTGCCCGATCAATAAGCAATTCGAAATTAGCTACATTAAAAAATTCAATGAGTTAGGTGAATTGACTAAGATCGTAGGCAACATACGAAATACGACAGATATTTCTCAATTAGAAGCGGACTTTACCATCGCGCAAAAGATCGTCGACCTCTCTAGTAACGGCGTATTAATTACCGACAAGCACAACCGTATTATCAGTACCAACTCTAAAGTAGAAGATATTACTGGCTATACTTTTGCCGAGCTAGAGGGCGAATCACCTTCTATTTTGAGTTCTAGTCTCCATCCGGCGAGCTTTTATCAAAAGATGTGGGCAGAGCTTCATGAACAGGGGCACTGGAGCGGCGAGGTCTGGAACCAAACGAAATTTGGCGCCGTTTATCCCGAAAAACTCAGTATCTATGTGTTACGAAACCGAGTTGGCGAAATACAAAACTACATCGCGACATTCGAAGATCTTAGTAAGTTAAAATCAATTGAAAGTGAACTCAACAACTATAAAAACGAACACGATTTTACGGGGCTACAAACTCGAGAAAGCTTTATTAATGCCTTATCAAAGACCAACAATCAAACAGTCATCATTCTCGATCTTAAACGTTTTTCGTCAATCAATAATATGTACGGAGAATCCGTTGGTAATAAAGTTCTCGTCCATGTTGGTCATGCTCTGGCGACCAATTTTGATACCAATCAGATTAACATCTGTCGATATGGCCCAGATCAGTTTGCACTGAGCTTTACTCAAGACACTCTCGAGGGGGTCAATAAATTCGTTAGCTTTGTTCGCGCCAAGATCGAAACAAGCGTCGTGATAGATAATCATGAAATTGAACTCGCGGTGAATATCGGTTGCTCAAATATCAGTGAGTTTGAAAGCAAAACACACCCGATAAAACAGGCCTACTATGCGCTAAGAGAAGCCAAGAGCGATCCTATTCCGTCGACCTCTATCTATTCCACTCAGTTGGAAAAACGAGTGGCAAGACAGTATTCGCTTGGTGCACGACTCAAGAAAGCCATCGACGAAAAACGCATTGATGTTCACTATCAGCCAATTTACGATTTGAACAATAAAAAGGTAGTCAAACTCGAAGCTCTTGCACGCTGGACCGAAGACGGTGAGATTATCTCTCCATTCGAGTTCATCCCTATCGCTGAAAATCTTGGCTATATTTTCCAGCTTGGCGAAATTGTGTTGGAGAAGTCCTGTCAGGATCTGCAACGTTTAAAATCTCGCGGCTATGAAAATATTTTGATATCGATTAACCGATCTATCGATGAACTAAGCGAAGAAGACCCATCCAACTGTTCGATCTTGAACATCATTGGTCAGTCAGGTTTGTCTGAGAAGGACATCATTATCGAGGTCACCGAGTCAATCCCTCTTGAAGATAAACCACATGTTCAGGATCTACTCAGTGTGTTACGCATGAAAGGCGTTAAAATCGCGTTGGATGACTTTGGTACTGGCTATGCATCATTCTCAAACTTAATGAAGAATTCGATTGATATCCTAAAAATCGATCGCTCTTTTGTCCGAGATATTTCAACCAATCTCAACAATGCGGTGTTAATTAAATCGGTAAACCTGTTAGCGCGCCAACTTGGGCTAGAAGTGATCGCGGAAGGTGTTGAAGATGAACAACAACTGACTCTGCTTCAAGAATTAGGATGTCGCTACATTCAGGGCTACTTAATCAGTAAACCTCAACCGTTTGAGGAGATTGAAGCAGAGATCAAACGGATCAACCAAGGCGAATAACAAACGGGACCAAATGGTCCCGTTTTTTTACTATTTGATGTTGAGGAACGCTGCACCGCGTACGCCACCCGAATCACCATGCTTCGCTTTAATGATTTTCGGGCATTTTGCTACCGAAAGTAAGTATTTCGGTACACGCTTAGGCATCTCTTGATAAATCAATTCGAAGTTTGATAGACCACCACCTAAAGCAACAACGTGTGGGTCGTTAGCCGTGAAGATATTTGCAAAACAGATCGCAAGCAACTCCATAAAGCGCTCAACATGTACACACGCTTTTTCTTCCCCCTGCTCATACGCTTTGATGATGTCGATCGCTTTTTTCTCTTCACCAAAGTAATGCGCATAAATAAGTTCAAAACCACGTCCTGATAAGTAGCTATCTAGACAGCCTTTCTTACCACAACCACAGCCTAATAGTGGCGCGTTGTCACCAAGGTGGAACCAAGCATCAATCGGTAGACGCATATGACCCAACTCACCAGCTACGTGGTTGCGTCCCGAAAACACCGCGCCATCATAAATAAGTCCGCCACCGAAACCTGTGCCTAGAATCAGACCCATAACTGATGGAGAGTCTTTGAGTTCTTCATCCCATGCTTCTGACAGTGCGAAACAGTTTGCATCGTTCTCGATTTTTACACTACGGCCAATTTTACGCTCTAGGTCAAAACGGAGCGGTTTGCCTTTAGCCGCAGGCACGTTTACTGTCAGTACAGTCGCGTCATCAGCATCTTCCATACCTGGTAAACCAAGACCAATTTTACCTTCACAGCCAAACTCTTGGTCGTACTTTGCAACCAAAGCAGCAATGGTTTCAACCAATAATTCGTAGTCGTCCGTTGGCGTTGGTACTCGCTCGGTAGCCACTCGCTCCAGTTTTTCATTGAACGCACCAAATTCAATCTTAGTGCCACCAACGTCAAAGCCGTAGTACATCTTATCTCTCCCAGAAAAAATCAATCAGAAAACGTATAATCGCACCATTATCCATATAGCTAAGCCTACAAACTGTGATACAGAACCAATTTAGCTTTGCGTTGTGCTCAACGGAACAGTCTCTGCCCAACCAGAATTGATTATTTAGAGTGATTTCTCGTTTCTCGACATGATGTACTCGTTCAATGCCGGTTTAGTGTCGTCTCTTCTGTTACGTGTTTTGCTGTTGAGATATGACTCTCGAAACACCTCAAACCACATGGTCAATGTTTGATGCAATTGTTGATGGCCTAATTGTTTGAATACCAGTGCCGCCACTTCCGCCGTTGCGAGATGTTGATCATTGTACGAACGACGCATCATATATTGCGAGACTCGCTGAGGGCTAATCGATAAAACGGGTAGTTGACTCAAATATGGCGACTTGTTGAACATGCGTCGAGCTTCACGCCAACTCCCATCAAGAAAAACCAACAAGGGTTTGCGAGCCAAGTCGCTGCTAGTGGTCGTATTCGCGACCAGCCTTGAGTGATCCTCAACATACTGCTCAGGAAAGACCAGAATCGGTTGGTAGTCTGGGCTGTTGAGCAATTCTAACATTGCCGCTTCAGGCTCAGTTCTGCTCCATTGATATGCATGCCCGTCTGCCACCGTATCTAAAATTAAGCGTCCAGTGTTACTCGGCTTGAATACTTCGTTCTCTGAGAGTAACAACAACACCGCCACCTCTGTGCTCGCTGTCGGTTGGTGCTGACACAAACAATCTTGCTGTGCGACTTGGCAGTACTGACAACGCGCGACTTTACTACCTCGCGCATTAAAGGGCTTGGTTGAACGTTCGAGGCGTTGCTGGTACAAGTGATGAAAGGCGTGGATTCTCATAGCGCAGTGTAGATAATGTCAAAGTTGAGCAAGTTTACTCACCCAAATAACAGTTGCAAGGAATAGTATCAATGCAAAATCCAGAAATGATTCGATTAAGCTTTTTCGTTGGCGTCCTTGTGCTTTGCGGTCTTTGGGAATGGGTGACGCCACGAAAACGTTTAACACAGAATAAACTCTACAGATGGCTTAACAATCTAGGCTTAGTCGCTTTCAACTCATTATGCCTAACCCTATTGATGCCCATCGTCGCTATTGAAGCGGCCTACTATGCTCAATCTCATCAAATCGGGCTGTTTAATCAGTTTTTTGCGCTTTCTCAACCAATGGTGTTACTTATTGCGGTCATCGTTCTCGACTTAGCGATATATCTACAACATTTGGTTTTTCATCGGGTACCGCTTCTGTGGCGATTACACCGAATGCATCATTCTGATCAGGACATAGATGTCACGACCGGCTCTCGTTTCCACCCCATTGAGATCCTTCTTTCAATGTGGATTAAAATTGCGCTCATATTAGTACTTGGCGTACCACCTATCGCTGTACTGGTTTTCGAGATCATTCTCAATGCCAGTGCGATGTTTAATCACAGTAACGCTTATTTGTCACAAAAATGGGATAAATGGTTAAGAAAGTGGGTGGTTACGCCTGATATGCACCGCGTACACCACTCTACCATTACCCAAGAGACCCATTCTAACTTTGGCTTCTTTTTATCGGTGTGGGATCGGATATTTACCACCTATCGAGCCCAACCAAAGTTAGGGCATGATGATGTCGAAATTGGCATCACCACGTTCCGTTCAGCGCAAGAGCAACGAATTGACAAGATGCTCTCGCAACCTTTCAGAAATCACTAAGATACGGCACACCAGTAGGAGTCTAAACCGAATACTTGTGCAACATAGTGACTCGATGCTCTGAGTTCCAGTTGCATAGCTTAACTGCTTAACCTGCTCTAAAATGTTTTGCGTAAGTTCAGCATTGGTCATCGCCAGTGGCAAAGCTTGTTGGGAAAGTTCTGAAAAACGTTGTCTAATATTTTCTAAACCCTTAATACTAGTGACAGAAAGTAAAATGACGAGTAAGGTGATGGTAAAAAATACCGCACTGATTGTCTGAATAAGGGACAGTGAAAATGTGCTTTTTTTCATCGTTTCCATAATGAAGATAAGATCCTGATACCGACGTTTCTGGCGAGGATATTATGGCGAGATTGTTACGGTTAGATTGCAGACTAGAGTTATAATTATGTATCGCTATTCACTTCACCTATCCCTGAACGCAATAATCCTGACAACATTACTCACGGCTTGTAGCAGTTCTCCTCAACAAGAAAGTCAGCCCGCGTCGGCAACTTATTTAGCGCCCAATGCTTCTCAGTTGGCGATCAGAGAGTCTTTGATTAAAGTTTATGACCAGTGGGAAGGTGTTCCCTACCGCTTAGGTGGGTCGTCATTAAATGGGGTGGATTGTTCGGCATTCGTGCAAACTGCGTTTCAACAAGCGATGGGAATACAGTTACCACGAACGACACTAGATCAAGTTAAGGTGGGAACGGAAATCGCCTACTCTCAAGCGACAATTGGTGATTTGGTATTTTTTAAAACTGCACCCAACACTCGACATGTTGGCGTTTATATTGGCGGCAAGCAGTTTATGCACGCGTCAACATCAAAAGGGGTCGTCATATCGAGACTCGACAACCCATATTGGGCTAGCAAGTACTGGCATTTCAGACGAGTTAGCCTCTCGCCTGAAATCAATTAGTCGTACAACAAATTGGGGTTAATCGTATTTCGCAACAGCGGAGTCGAACAAATTCTTAACCAAAGCAATGTATTCGTCCAAGAAGCTAATTTGTTCGTTTGTCGCAGGCTTGCCCCATACTCCAGCAAGAACCTCCCCGAGGTCTTCCACTACTGAATCAGCTTCTTTAAGTAACTGGAAGCGGACGCTAGAGTGGAGTTCTGGGTTTTGCTCAAAGATAGCCATGATGTTACTCGCAACCATATCGGTAACGACATCTTCGACGCTCTCTGTTCCTGTGTCTCCTTCTTCAGAAGCAAACACATCAAGATTGAAAGCTAAGTGCTCGATTAGAGCTAGGTAACCATCGGTTTCAACAACCACAGTTCATCTCCATTATTGTCATGTCGTCGATATCCATCTTTAATACTAAGACATTTCAATGTGTTTTCACAACTCGTGTCCGTTCAGTTGCTGATTACATGTTCAGTTCTGGCTATAGTAGCCTACCCCATTAGACATAACTTGCTGTAACTAAGAAAGTTGAAGCAGAGTCAAATAATACTCACGTATTATTAATAGCATATTTTATAGCGAAGAATGCGATGAGGGACACACTTCACACTTTGCGAATTTGACAGGTCAGATTGTCTAAATCGTTGAATTTTTTGCACTATGAATCAGTATTCAACGCCATCATCTTCTACACTGTAGTTAAATACATCTGACTTAGGAAATGTTATGTGGCAAGCCATATCAAAACAGCTTTCTGAAACCTTGATGTTCGCTTACGAAATAAGCGAAAAATGCAAAGTTCACGGTGGTGAAATCAACGAATGCTATATGATTTCGGACGGAGAACAACGCTATTTCGTTAAAGTTAATCAGCGTGGTTCTTTGCCTAACTTTGAAGCTGAAGCTGAATGTATTCACATGTTGCGCGAAAGCCGAACAGTTTCTGTTCCCGAACTGGTTTTAGCGGGTACCACCAAAGATAACGCCTTCATTATACTCAACTACCTCCCAACCAAACCATTAGATGACAGCAAAAATAGTTATCTCTTTGGACAGCAGATCGCCGCACTTCACCAGTGGGGCGAGCAGCAGGAATACGGCTTTGATCAGGACAACTTTATTGGTGCGACGATCCAGCCTAACAAGTGGGATAGGAAATGGTCCCGTTTCTTTGCTGAACAACGAATTGGTTGGCAACTGCAATTAATGCAAGAGAAAGGAATTAACTTGGTCGATATCAACGACTTTACCCAGTTAATTCAGACCAGACTCGCCAATCATCAGCCTAAACCTTCCCTACTTCACGGCGATCTTTGGCATGGTAATGTGGCAAGTTCTGTCTTCGGCCCGATTTGTTATGACCCAGCCAGTTACTGGGGTGATCGTGAATGTGATATCGCTATGACTGAGCTGTTTGGTGGATTCCAACCAGAGTTTTATCAAGGCTATGAAAGTATTCTGCCGCTCGACATCAGTTACAGCGAACGGAAAGACATCTACAACCTTTATCATTTACTCAATCATTACAATCAATTTGGTGGACACTACTTGGATCAATCAGAAAAAATGATAAGAAAAATTCTTTCATATTAATGGTGAATGTGTTTATTTAACAATCACTTAAGAAGGTTTACGGTTGTTGAATTGTCAAACATTTAGTCGATCAATAGTGATGTGTGTTTCGACAACCTTTGCCTTTTCGTAGCTAAGTCAAATTTTGTACTTAATTTCTGCCTAACAGAAACTTCTAAGCATAAGATTATATCGTCTACAGGGAAATTCTTACTTTCAGTGGGAGTCAGTTAGGCGCTGTTTTCGATATAGATGTAAGGAAAAGAGTTATGCATAGCTACACAGAAAAAAGGGTTGCTTGTCCCCATTGCGGTCATACCATTAGTATTACGCTTGATGCGTCGAATGGTAGCCAAGAGTTTTACGATGATTGTCCTGCTTGCTGCCATGCAATCCACCTCAACATGACGGTCAATGAGCAAATGGATACGATTGACTTGTTCGTTGATGCCGACGATGAACAAGTATTTTAAAAAAGCGCCAAACGGCGCTTTTTTTTATAACGATTTACTCGCTAATACTCTTTCAACGGTATCCACAATGGCTTGTGTCTGTGGATCAAATTCAACGTTAATTTTATCACCAATCTTACGGCTTCCGAACAGAGTTCTATGCAACGTCTCTGGGATGAGATGAACGGAGAACCGCGCACCTTCAACCTCACCTATGGTCAACGAACAACCATCGAGGCCAATATAGCCTTTAGCCAACACATACTTAATCATCTCTTGAGGAATTTCGAACCATAGAGTTCGATTATTTGGTGTGCCTATCACATCAACCACTTCACCCATTAGCGAGATGTGACCTGACATGGAGTGTCCGCCAATTTCATCACCAAACTTAGCGGCTCTCTCAATATTAACCCGATCTCCGACAGCCAGATCTCCAAGGTTGGTCAACGCTAACGTCGCCTGCATCAAATCAAAATCAACAAGCTCTCCATCCACTTTCGTTACCGTAAGACAGCACCCATTGTGTGCCACAGATGCACCTATCTCAAGACCCTGATTCATTGACCCAGTGAATTCAACGGTATGTGTTTGAAACTTTTCTTTCTTTTCGATGGCAACAACTTTCGCCATTCCCTGAACGATTCCGGTAAACATGATTAATTCCGTCAGTTTTTCATGGTGCTTAGTGTGACATTTCTTTATCATCGCAGACAATCATTTTCTCTGTGCTTGAGTGCGCAGCATTCCTTTGCCTATTCACTCAGGTTTTTCAAACAGTTTGTTGGAGTATTTTTCATTGCATCGCTATAAAACCGAAGCTAACACACTGGTAAAACTGGCTACACCTGTTCTGATTGCTTCCGTGGCTCAAACAGGAATGGGCTTTGTCGATACCGTAATGGCGGGTGGCGTCAGCGCAACAGATATGGCAGCGGTATCCATTGCTGCGAGTATTTGGCTACCGTCGATTCTATTTGGTGTTGGTCTTCTAATGGCTTTAGTCCCTGTTGTGGCACAGCTCAATGGTTCAGGTAGACAGCACAAAGTACCATTCGAAATCCATCAGGGACTTGCGATGGCACTTTTGCTGTCTATCCCGATTTCATTAGTCTTGCTGCAAACCAAAGGTATCCTCGGTCTAATGGACGTCGAGCCTCTGATGGCGAGCAAAACGATTGGTTACATGCACGCTGTTATCTTCGCCGTCCCTGCATTTTTGCTGTTCCAAGTGCTTCGAAGCTTAACCGATGGTATGTCATTGACTAAGCCAGCGATGGTGATTGGTTTTATTGGACTCCTGATCAATATTCCGCTCAACTGGATATTTGTTTATGGCAAGTTTGGCGCCCCTGCTCTTGGTGGGGTTGGCTGTGGTGTCGCTACAGCCATTGTTTATTGGATTATGTTTGCCTTATTGCTTTTCTATGTGCTGACGTCCAATCGATTGGCACACGTTCAGTTATTTGCACAGTTTCATCGTCCACAAATAAAGCCATTGATACGTCTATTTAAACTGGGATTCCCCGTCGCCGCCGCCATGTTTTTTGAAGTGACCCTATTCGCTGTTGTCGCTCTGTTGGTGGCACCATTAGGGCCACTTGTCGTCGCAGCTCACCAAGTCGCGATTAATTTCTCATCATTAGTGTTTATGATCCCAATGAGTATTGGTGCTGCAACCAGTATCCGCGTCGGACACAGACTTGGGGAATCTAACGTTGAGGGGGCTACCATCGCATCTCGTGTTGGCCTTATCGTTGCGGTAGCAAGCTCACTGTTTACGGCACTATTCACCGTCTTGTTCAGAGAACAAGTCGCCCTGCTCTACACCGACAACCGAGCAGTGATCGAGCTTGCGTTGCAGCTATTATTGCTGGCAGCGGTTTATCAGGTGACCGATGCGGTACAAGTTGTCGCGGCTGGTGCTCTTCGTGGCTACAAGGATATGGCAGCAATATTCAACCGTACCTTTATTGCGTACTGGGTATTGGGCTTACCACTAGGCTACATACTCGCTATGACAGACTGGATTGTAGAACCAATGGGCGCTCACGGCTTCTGGATGGGCTTTATTATTGGTCTATCTTCGGCAGCGATCATGCTCGGATTACGCCTACGTTGGATGCATCGACTCGATGATGCTCATCAATTAGAACTCGCATCTAAATAACGCGACAGGCCAGTCAATTGACTGGCCTGTTTTTTATTGATCTATTGCGGCTCTAAGAAATCGAGCAAACTTAGGCACGCCATTTTGAGTGTAGCCATTGAACTGATAGGTAATGCGACTACCCAATGGTGGAGGGAAATTACGCTGCTCGTCACTGAATCCGTTTCCAATATAGAACCGTTGTCCATTGGGTAATTCGACTAACAGTGCTCCCATCATATTGGAAAACTTGCCTTTGCCTGGCTTATAACCAACAACGACCGCCTCTCCATCCTGCTGTTTCTTAAGCTTGATTAGATCTTGGCTTCGCCCTGCGTGATAGGCATGATGAATATTCCTCAACATTAAACCTTCACCTTTAAGTGCCGCTACACGCTCAAGATTGTCAAACAATGTCGCCTGACTTTCTATTGGTGTATGCTCAATCAATTGGATATGTTCTGTATCCAGCGTATTGACTAAACTCTGTAAGGCGTCATAGCGTTTCAGATAGCTCTGATCGCTATAAGGAATGTCAAATAGCATGTAGCGGATCAATGACCAAGCCACTTGTTTGGGTAATTGATCCAACACCGTTTGTTGAACAATGTGAAAGTTTCCTCTACCTGCCCACAACTCCCCTTCCAAAGGAAAATTGGGGAGAGACTTTGTAAACCACGTTGGTGCAGCGATTGGGTTTCCACGTCGAGTACGGAGAGTGGAACCATCCCAAACCGCACGAATGCCATCAAGTTTCTCACTTTGCCAATACTGCTCTAAATCGATTTCATCACTATAGTTGCTCGCCAACACCACAGGCTCAGGTCGCATGTCTTTCTCTTTTGCGTATACAGGCGAGTTTAATATTGCGATCACGCTGATTGCGACCAACGAACATCTTAACTGCATAGCGACGGCTCCTAGCTCAATTGTTGCCTCAATTATTGCCACTATCTGGAGCGTTTCTAGGTTCAATATTACGGATTCAGAGTCATCGCTGTCTAAAAGATAGTTGTTAGTAATCACAGTTACATTTCGCTGGAAACAAACTAGTTAAACCTGATGTTTTAGCCTCACTCTTATAACTTTCAAATTGAGAAAAACGATTTCTCATATTGAGAAACTCACAAAGAAAAACGTTAAGCACATGATTATTAATGGTTATTTTTTTGGCACGTAACCTGCTCCACTCTATGCAACCAACATAGGAGTATGCGTCATGGAACTACGTAAAATTCAAGCCAGTGAAACCATAGATACACTCATCATCAACGGAAACTTAGATGCTGACGGCAGCCGTTTCGCTCAACCACACATCGATCAGATTATTGCTGAAGACTCTGGCCGCGATGTGGAGATCGACTTCAGCCACGTCCAGTTTCTCGACTCCTCTGGTGTCGGCGCTATCGTGTATCTCTACAAGCGCCTTATTGAACGCCATCGCAACATGCGCATCGAAAACGCTTCAGGGCAGCCACTGGAAATCATTAACCTGCTGCGCATCAGTCAGGCGATTCCGGTCAATTCTCAAACTCACTAAAAATAACAATAACTCACTAACAAAGGACGTTGGCATGAACTTTTCTCTCAAACACATAGCCCTAGCTGTCACTGTCAGTTCAGTGATTGGCTGTTCCAGCTACCCTGAAAGTGGTCGTGGCGGTATTGCAGAAGATTATATTCAATCGAGTTTCACTCCTGTCATGCCCGATGAGCCTCTTGGTCCAGAACACGGTTTACGCTTCGACTGGCAGTTGACCAAACTTCAGCTTGATTCACTCATTCGAGAAGGTGCACGTTGGTGTTTTCCAGCCGCTGTGGTTCAGGCACTAAAGAAACAGAATCGCATTGCTCGTGAACTGGAAGGCGGCCTTCTTCTCGACGCAGCCAATGATATCGTCATCCAACGCAAACGTCTTAATGAGTTAGAACTGCAATTGGACTACGTAACCTCTCAAGCGAAATGTGTTCCACCAATGGATGAGAACGCCTTTCAGCAACGTTTGGCCATCATCGACAAGCTCTACAGTCTACTCAATGTGGATAATCAGTTTGCATTCAACTCTACAGAGGTGAACCCTAAATATATGGGGCATTTAGCTCGCGCAGCGAACTTACTGGAAGAGCATACAAGTTTAACGCTCTCCGTCACGGGTCATTCAGATTCGGTGGGTGACGTGGGTTACAATCAAAAACTTGCTATGGGCAGAGCACAACAAGTTAAGAGATATTTGATCATTTTTGGCCTGAGTCCAGAACGTATTAAAACCCATTCCGTAGGCGATACCCTTCCTCTATATCAGGGAGAATCTGAGGGCGTTCGTCTTACTAATCGCCGAGTAAGCATTGAGGTGGTCGACAAGCAGGAACGCACTGAGTCACCGATGCAAGGAGGCTACTATGAAACAAATTAATCTTCTGTTCGTCACCTTGTTACTGTCACTTGCTACTTTGGTCAACGCGAGTGAAGAGCGTGTTGATATCGGCGACTTAATCCAAGTTAATCTGCCAGGCGAAACCTCTCTAAACAAAGGATTTCAAGTCGATAAGCGTGGCAGAATCACCTTGCCTGAAGTGGGTGCCCTTTATGTTGCTGGCTATACTGAGCCTCAACTTGAGTCGGCCGTCAAACAAGCGTTGGAGAAAGTCTATCGCGATCTGTCCTCTGCGACAGTTTACATCGCCGAACAACAAATCCTCGTTTCTGTCCAAGGGTACGTAAAGTCACCCGGTGAATACACCTTACCTAAGAGCGCGGATATTCAGATGGCACTGCACGCAGCCGGTGGATTACGTGCAGGCGCTCAGTTGAACGATCTATTCATAAAACGCGGCAACGATAAAATCACCTTCAATTATAAAAACTTCCTTGATACTGGTAATTCGTCACTGCTTCCAGAGCTCGATTCACTGGACACGATTTTCGTTCCCGCCTCACCGCTCGTCGGGAATATCGAACAAGAGTTTGACGCAACCAAACTCGCAAACGCTGGCGACAGCGCTGATGGACGAACTGCGATCAAAGTGTTTGGCGAAGTCAACGCTCCAGGCTCATTCGGCTACAAAGCCAATACGGATTTGGTTGATATCATTATGCGAGCAGGTGGCGTCACTCGCTATGCTTCGGTAGAACAAATCCGAGTGATTTCGGACAACACCCCTAAACTATTCAACCTTAAATCCTATTTAGATAGTGGTGATGTTTCTCTGCTGCCTACCCTAACTCCGGGAACGACTATCTTTGTACCCAAGCAAGAAGAGGAAATTAAGTCGGGTGCTAATGTTGTCTATATCATGGGGGAAGTCGCTAGTCCTGGTGCCTATGAAGGTAAAAAAAATGCCTCTTTTATGGATATTCTCGCCAATGCTGGCGGGCCAACACGCTACGCTGAATCCCGTCAGATTCGCGTCATTAAAGCCAATGGTACGGTCGTCAAATTCGACCTAACCGCTTTTACTGAAGGTCTATCAGGACGCAACCCTCCGAAAATCAGTGCTGGTGACGCAATCTTTGTCCCCGAGAAAACCGACATGAACGAAAAATCTTGGCTCAAGATAGCGCCGAATCGCGCAGTACGCATCATCGGAGAAGTGGTTCGTCCCGGTCGTGTCGAATGGTCTGATGAAATGGACCTAATGGATCTACTCTCTCACGTAGGCGGCCCAACATTACGCGCTGATACTTCAAAAATCGAGGTTGTCACCAGTGACAATAAACTCCATGTGTTCGACCTCGATGCCTATATTTTGAGTGGAGCACCAAGCAGTGAATTGCCGAGCATTACAGCAGGGTCCATTATTCGTATTCATGACCTGCCTCAAGACCCATCGGATAATAAGTCACAATGGGTTCGTCAAAGTTCGGATGCGTCGATTTACGTCTTCGGTCAGGTCAACGCGCCTGGACGCTATCGCTTCACCAAAGATATGCATTTCCTCGACATTCTTTCCGCCGCCGATGGCCCAACCAAAGATGCTGACATCCATAACATCCGCATCACCCATAGAGACAAAAGTTACTCAAAAGTGAGCAAGCTGAACCTTTCTCTTTACTTCGAAACGGGCGACGAAAGCCTATTACCTAACGTGACCATGGGCGACACCATCTACATTCCCGAGAAAGATAAAATCTGGCTGGATCGTTCGAAAGAGTCCACCGTGCGTGTCCTTGGCGCGGTAAACAAACCTGGACGTTACGTTTTCGATGACAATATGACCGTGCTCGACATACTTGCAGAAGCAGGCGGCCCGTCTGACCGAGCTTACCTTGAAAAGATTTCTATCGTAAATATGTCCTGCTGTCAGGGTCAGGCGCGAACATTTGATTTGGTGAACTTCAGTAAAACGGCCAACATATATCAACTGCCTGTCCTTCGTGCCGGTGACACCATCTATGTTCCTGACCGTAGCGAAAGCATCTTGGAAAAAGCCCGTGTTGGCTTGGAAGATATTCTGCGCTTAACCACCACCATAGTGTTAATAGGAGCGTTGTGATGATTATTCCTTCAACCCATACCGAGATTGAGCAAATCTATCTTGCAGCGGAGATGAATGGTTGCCGCTCTCTCTGTCTTACCGCCTGTCAATCAGGTGACGGTGTCACATCCATTGTATCTGCACTTGCGGAGCGTTACTTATTGGCTGGCCATAAAACATTAGTCGTTGATTTAAATACCTTCCATCCAGCATTTGAATCGATCGATTCGATGCCTCAGTTTACTGAGCAAGTTGGATTTTTGGTTGAACACAACGATACGCATCAACTGTTTACGGGGTTACCTGTCCCTAGCAGTCAATCTGCGCTTCTGGCATACAAAGACCCGACCTACCTTACTAACGCGGTATCCGAGTGGCTGCAACAATTTGATCGAGTCATTTGCGACACTTCCCCTTTGTTACACATAAATCGCGGCAATATACCCGCCCAAGTCGTCGCGGGGGCTTGTGATCAGACCGTCCTTGTTGTTATGGGTGGAAAAACGTCGTCGGGTCAGTTAGCCAAAGCGACTGAAATGCTCAATTGCGCGTCAATTTCTCTGCTGGGTTCTATTCTTAATATGAGAGACCAAGCCACTTTGGCCGAAGAAATAGTCCGCGAGTTAAACCGCTTTACCTTTATTCCACGTCGTTGGCGTGAGCGTATAGCAAGCAAAATTTTGACCAACGAATTTCTGGCACAGTCAGCGTAGGAGTTAGCATGAAACGTCTAGTCGTGTTTATTTCCGCCCTAACCTTATCCGTAACATGTCTAGCTCAAACCCTTAGTTTCGGCATCGTTCCACAGCAATCTGCCAGTCGATTGGCTGAACAGTGGACGCCGATAATGAACTACCTCAGTGAGCAAACGGGAATCGATGTGGTATTTAGTACCGCTCCAGACATTCCTACCTTCGAGCAACGTTTGGCAGAAGGGAAGTATGACATCGCGTATATGAACCCTTATCACTACACGGTTTTTAGTCAGACTCCAGGATATCGTGCGATAGCCAAAGCAAAAGACAAATTCATTCAAGGTATTATTGTCGCGAAAAAAAAAGACCCTATTGAAAGCCTCACACAGCTCAACAACTCTAAGCTCGCTTTTCCTTCTCCTGCCGCTTTTGCAGCCACCATTTTAACTCAAAGCGATCTAAATAAAGCGGGAATCAGTTATCAGGTCAACTACGTCTCCTCACACGACTCAGTCTATCTCGGTGTGGCTAAAGGCTTTTATCCCGCTGGTGGCGGTGTAATGCGAACCTTTAACTCACTGCCAGAAGTCGTCAAGTCTCAACTTAAAGTCATCTGGAGAACAGAGTCTTATACACCACATGCGATTGCCACCCACCCACGTTTAAGCCAGCAACAGGTCTCTGCCTTGCAAAAAGCCTTAATGTCATTGGATTCAAGTAGCGTCGGACAAGCTCAACTACAGACACTAAGCTTAAAAGGTTTTGTTGCTGCTCAAGATGAAGATTGGAATGACGTTCGTAAGCTAAACATCACGATTTTGGATTAGTGGGGAAGCGCATGACTTTACGTTCAAAAACAATCCTTGGAATCGCCATCATAGAAATCATTGTGCTGATCGCTCTCGTCCTCAGTGCAATGAGCTTTCTTTCCAACTCAAATGAGAAGCAGCTCATACAGAGAGCCAACTCTAGCGCAACCATGTTTACTCAAGCGGCCAAAGATGCCGTTCTGTCCACAGACATCGCCACTCTGGAAAGCCTCGTCGATGAATTCATGACGTTGGAAGATGTGGCCTACGTTAGAGTGTTGCGTGATGGCAAAGAGATGGCCTGCGCTGGTGACAAACAGATCTTACAACGTGCGATGCAAAATGATACCAGTCTTGAAAGTGTTGATGATGGAATCTTCGACTTGCGTAGCCCGATTGAGGTCAACGGCAAAGTCTACGGTTATGTCGATATCGGCTTTCAAGTCGAACCTATCATGATGATGTTGAATGATGCACAACGATCCATTGTCGGCATTGCAACCATGGAAGTAGTGTTAGTTGCCCTTTTCTCTTTCGCCTTAGGTACCTATTTAACACGAGGATTGACTCGCATTGCTTCGGCGGTCAACACCATTGAGCAATCGGGCCCTGGCTTTCAACTTAATTCACAATCGAAAGACGAAATCGGTGACGTATCTCGTGCATTTGATGACATGTCCGCCAAGCTGGAACAAGAATATAAGTTGCTTCACGCCGCCCGCGAAGGCGCGGAGCTTGCCAATGACTCGAAAAGTCGTTTCCTTGCCTCTATGTCGCATGAGATTAGAACCCCAATGAATGGTGTACTGGGTATTCTCAACATACTCGAAGAGACCAAACTGAGTAAGGAGCAGAGAAAACTTGTCTCGACAGCGATTGAATCAGGCCACTTTTTACTGTCCGTCATTAACGATATTCTCGATTTCACACGAATGGAGTCAAATACCCTGATCCTTGAGGATCAGCCCTTTGATTTTCGCCAGTGTGTAGAGAGTGTTGTCGATTCATTCACTCCTACAGCGAAAGCACAAAATTTAGTCTTACACTGCTATATTGAAGGCCACGTACCCAGTAAGGTTCGTGGTGATATTAACCGAGTCAAACAGATTTTACTGAATCTAATTGGTAATGCGATTAAGTTTACCCATGAAGGAAGCGTCACCGTTAAAGTAAGCGCGGAGAAGGTCTCTGAAGACAAGATAAAACTCATCTGTCAGATACAAGATACAGGGATTGGTATCAACCAAAATGCGATCGATTATCTGTTTGATGAGTTCACTATGGTTGACCAATCATACTCTCGTAGCAAAGAAGGTTCCGGACTTGGTCTGGCAATTTGCCGACGGCTTTGCAATCTAATGGATGGAGAAGTCCGTGTAGACAGCCAGCCTCACATTGGCAGTACATTCACCTTTGATATCTGCTTACCTGTCGCTGATCAGCTAATCTCGTCACCGGATACCACTGAAAGCCGCCCTACTTTGCAATACACTAATGCTCGTATTTTGGTTGCGGAAGACAACAGAGCGAACCAATTGGTCATCAGAGAGATGTTTAAGCGTATCGGCCTCACTATCGATATTGCTGAAAACGGTGTTCAAGCAGTAGAGATGGTCAAGCAATATCAGTACGACATCATCTTTATGGACATCTCTATGCCAGAGATGGACGGTATGCAGGCATGCAAAGCAATCCGCGAACTCGATGATGACATTACCTCGCAACTTCCTATTATTGCCCTTACGGCACACTCCCTAGCGGGAGACAGAGAGAAGTTTCTTGCCTCCGGTATGGATGATTACTTATCAAAACCTCTAAGAGCATCACAACTAATTGAAAAAATTAATCTATTCTTAAATGAAGAACACAATACGGAATCAGGATCTGCTCACACTTCAAACACAGAAAATAGGCAATTAGAGTCATATCGAGCTAACATTAAAACCGTTGATTCATCAATATTAGAAGAGGTTAATTTGGAACTTGTCGATGAACAAATCCTTCAACAGATGATTGAAGACACAAGTGCAGATGTCATCCCGTTATTGATTGACCACTATCTTGAAGAGTCACATCAACGGCTTGAAAAAATATACCAAGCCATTGATCGAGAAGACTCACACACGGTTGAGTTTGAAACACACACCTTAGGCAGTTCTTCACTGGCTTTGGGCAACCGTACACTGTCTAATTTTGCGCGTAAAATTGAACATCTATGTATAGATGGACAAGGACACCAAGCCTTCAAACTTAAATCTGAGTTGCAACACCTTGCTGAACAATCACTAGCCGCACTAGAAATTCGTAAGCAGCAAGGCTTTTCACAACCGATGCAACCTTAACTGTTTATCGATAGGAAATCGCCTATGAAACCAAAAGTATTATTAATAGAAGATTCCACATCACTGGCTATTCTGTATAAGCAGTACGTTAAGGATGAAAATTACGACCTTTTCCATGTTGAAACGGGTAAAGAAGCGATCGCTTTCATAGAGCGTAATGTCCCTCATCTAGTGATACTTGATTTAAAGCTACCCGACATGGATGGCGAAGATATCTTAGACTGGATCAACGAGCAGCAGATCCCTACGTCTGTGGTGATTGCTACCGCACATGGCTCCGTTGATGTGGCGGTTAGTTTGCTGCAAAAAGGCGCAAAAGACTTCTTAGAAAAACCAATTAATGCCGACCGTTTAAAGACTTCAATTGCCCTGCATTTACAGCAGGTAAAACTGGAGACACTCGTCGAAGATATTGAAGCTAAATTCGACCGCAATCGTTTTCATGGTTTCATCGGTTCAAGCCTTCCCATGCAAGGGATCTATAAGATCATCGACTCTGTCGCACCGACTTCTGCGAGTGTTTTTATTATCGGTGAGAGCGGTACAGGTAAAGAGGTATGTGCGGAAGCCATTCATCAAGAGAGCAAGCGCCGCGATAAACCCTTTGTCGCCATCAATTGTGGTGCTATCCCCAAAGATCTGATGGAAAGTGAGATATTCGGCCACGTAAAAGGTGCTTTTACAGGTGCAACAGCGGATCGTAAAGGGGCGGCATCTCAAGCCCATGGTGGAACCTTATTTCTCGATGAGCTCTGTGAGATGGAACTGGAAATGCAGAAAAAGCTTCTCCGCTTTCTGCAAACCGGAACATTCACTCCGCTCGGTGCAACCAAAGAGATCAAGGTTGATGTTCGCATTATCTGCGCAACAAACCGCGATCCTTTGCAAGAAGTCGAGCAAGGCAGATTTAGGGAAGACCTCTATTATCGCGTTCATGTGGTTCCCGTTGAAATGCCACCTTTGCGAGATCGTGGTAACGACATCATTACCTTAGCGACCCATTTTCTCAAAGTGTACGCCAAAGAAGATGGCAAGAAGTTCTCTTCAATCCATCGAGAAGCGGAATCTGCGCTGAAACGTTACAACTGGCCCGGCAATGTTCGCCAGTTGCAAAATACTATTCGCAATATTGTCGTGTTGAACGACGACAGTCATTTGAGATACGAACATCTTCCGGAGCAACTGATCAAAAACAAAAGGCACCAGACAAACTCACCGACTGCTGCGGTCTCTGAGCCAGTCAGACTGCGACATGATGCTGACTCCATCTCTCAGTTGACGGGTGCCACACCACAAGTCGCAAAGTCGGATCACAATATACGTCCTATGTGGCAGATAGAAAGAGAGGCTATCCAACAAGCGATCGATTACTGTGACGGCAATGTGCTCAATGCGGCGGTGCTGCTCGAACTTAGTCCTTCAACTGTGTACCGAAAAAAACAAGCTTGGGAGTCTGAGGTTGAGCAGCAACTCGTCTGATCAAGTTTGGTTGGTGATTGATAGTCAAACCTTCGGGGGTATAGAAACGCATGTGCTTGAGCTCGCGAAAGGGCTCAAGCTCTTTAACATTCACGTTCAAGTTTGGCTTCTGCGCCGTTATCCTCATCACAACCAATTGAAACAACAATTAGAGCAAGCGAACGTAAGCGTTGATTATCTTGATCGCGATAAACAGCACTTTGTGTTTCAATTACGCGACCAGATTCAAGCTCAGCGCCCCGCCGTCGTACACGCCCATGGCTATAAAGCCAGCATCATATGTAAACTGCTGCATCTCTTAACTGGTGTTGCACAGATCACTACTTATCATGCCGGCGAGACACCTAAAGGAAAAGTATGGCTTTATGACTTGATCGACCGATATAGCAGCTTTCTCTCTACCCACTCTCTCGCCGTCAGTCATGCAATCATGGCTAAGTTGCCAAGCCGGTCTGTTTGCTTCAACAACTTTATCGATAACCACCAGCTAGCCATCAGTACTGGACAACAGATTGCTTTTGTCGGGCGATTAAGTGAAGAGAAAGCGCCTGATCGATTTGTTGAAATCGCACGGCTTAATAACGAGTTAAACTTTGATGTTTATGGTTCAGGGCCGATGGAAACGGCACTCACCACCTGTGCCCCAATCAATGTTCGCTTTCACGGTCACCAGAGTGACATGTCTAGTATATGGCCAAATGTTGGCTTGTTGGTCATTTGCTCTCGGTTCGAAGGCCTTCCAATGGCGGCTCTTGAAGCTATGGCGCGTGGTATACCCGTCCTTGCACTCAGTGTCGGCAACCTCGATAAGTTGATTCGTCACCAACACAATGGTTTTCTGGTTAACTCTATGGAAGAACTCAACCAGCAATTGCAAGATTTTGTCTCACTCGACTCGCAGCGCAGAAACGCACTACAGCGCAATGCCGTCGCGACCGTTGAACAGCACTTTTCACCTTCGGCTATCATCCCTCAAATGCTAGAGCTCTACTTTCCCAAACAGTTTCAAACTGATTCTCAAATTGAGAAATGAGCGACCCTTACCTTTCTCATTTCTAAAAATAACTATAAAACAATAACTTATAAACCATCAATTTGTGGCATCCCGTTTGCGTTACATCTGCTATCGACCTTTATTCTTACGGCAGCAAAAGGGATTGGCTATGGCGAAAAAAATTCTGTTTGTACACTATGGTGATGACTGGATTCGTGGCAGTGAGCAATGCTTGCTCGATTTGATTAAGTTTCTAAATCCGACTCACTTCCAGCCCTTGGTGTGGACTAACAATCGTACATTGGCAGAGCAACTCGACCAACTCAACGTCACCACAGAACTGAGTCAATTTCGGTTGTTACTGGGATGGAAAGCCCCACGTTTCAATTTGATGAGCTGGATGGCGTTGGTAGAGCACGGTTGCGAGCTCATTGATCGAGAAAAGATCGACCTTATTCATGTCAATAGTGGCGCACCTTGTCAATGGATGGTGGTTGCGGCAAGGATCAAGAATATCCCTTTGGTCACTCAACTTCACTGCCCTTACCAGATCAGAGAGCGTCTTACCCTAGGTCTTCATCTATCGCCTCATATTATTTCGGTCAGCAAGTATGTTTCACAAGCTTTGATCAATGATGGCTATCCCGTTGAACGCGTTAACGTTGTGCACAACGGTATTGACACGCACGCTTTGTTAGCCCAATCCGAAGTTGATGTTCGACGTGAACTCGGTATTCCGCAACACGATTTTATTTTTGCCACTGTCGGCTCGTTAATTCACCGCAAAGGGATCGATCGAATTCTCACCGCACTTCGTCACGTAACCCTTGAATACCCCGATACACGTCTAGTGGTTATCGGCGATGGTCCTCTTAAAAATAAGCTTCAAGAGCAAGCTGAATACCTACATCTTGCGATGCAGGTACACTTTGTTGGTGAGCAAAGAAACGTTGTTGGCTGGCTTAAAGGTTGTGACGCTTTTATCAGTGGTGCACGCAGTGAAGCCTTTGGGTTAGTGGTTGCAGAAGCTGGATTGGCTAAACTGCCCATTGTCGCACCATTTGAAGGCGGTATTCCTGAGTTTATCAGCCACGGTAAAACCGGAGTGCTATATCCTAACCATGGAATTGGCCCAATCGCGAGTGCAATGCGGATTTTGATTAACAGTCCTAAGTTGTGCCATCGCATAGCTGCCAACGCCTACCGCCATATCATTAAAAGCCATGATTTATCGGTAACGTGTCCGCAGATTGAACAAGTTTACAACACCATTCTTGCGCAAAAAAATAATCAAGCACGCGGCCTATTCACCTCTCTTTCACCACTAAAGACCTACTTATCGAATCGCGTATCTTTAGGAGGCCAACATGGTTAAGTCTAATTTTACCTTGGTGTTTGACCCTATCCCGTTTAAAGGCGGTTCTAAAATCGCAACCAGCGATGCACTCAATATATGTCGAGTAAACGGGAATCAATTTGTTGTCTTGACCATCCAACCGGAATTTTGGCTCAACAGCGAGTTTTACGCCAAACATGATGTCATTATTACCCCTATTCGCGCTGTGTCGGCACTGATGAAAATTCATCAAGGGCCTTTATATTGGTTCAACCAACTCTATTTGCTGCTGCTCTTGTTTATGACTCTATTACGTTATCGCGGAATAACAAAAGTGGTTGGCGCATCTGGCCCGGGTATTGATATGGCGATTTATCTGCTTAGGCGTGTTGTTGTTTACGAAATCATCCAGTTCGTTCATGGTAGTGTTGGGCTTTCGCGCTCTATTGGGTACTGTTTGACTCAAGCCAATGCGGTATTTTACTTACCCTCAGCGAGAGAAAGCTTAAAAGCCGCGTTACAGAGTTACTTGCGCCACAAAACGAACATTGCGGATGCATCAGCGCTAGCGGAGTCTTATCTATGTGCTCAACATTACCACTCATTTGCCAATGGCTTACCTCAATCTAGATGGCCGACACCTTGCCAAACTCAGTTGCCAGTTTGCTTTTGGGCCGCATCGCTATTGAAATGGAAAGGTCTCGACCTCTTAGTCGACGCCATCAAACTCACCACCCATTATAGACCGATTGCGTTAAACATCTGTTTTATCCGTCCAGTCGATACCTGTTTACCCGTATCGAACGCGCCAATAAATCTAAGCAACACTCAGTGGTTTGAAGATCCACAAAACCTAGATGAGATACGCAGTCAATCCAATATATTTATCTC
This sequence comes from Vibrio sp. M250220, assembly GCF_036533795.1. NCBI lineage: Bacteria > Pseudomonadati > Pseudomonadota > Gammaproteobacteria > Vibrionales > Vibrionaceae > Vibrio > Vibrio sp. M250220. Next base: position 137,452 of record NZ_JATABI010000001.1, read on the forward strand.
AACCAGTCAAAACGAACCTTTTGGACTTTCCATCCTTGAAGCGCTTGCCGCTGGCATGTGTGTGCTTATTCCTCAAGATGGCGCTTATTGGGACCAACAGCTGATTCATAACCACGACTGCATCAAGTACCAACCAGGCGATGTCGATTCGCTGGCGAATGCTTTGCTCTACGCCGTCAGTGATCAAGAGGTTTTTCATCGTTGTCGGCAAAACGCTCGTTTATTGGCCAAGCACTATCGTGCAGAGATTCGCTATAAGAAATTTGCTCAGTATATCAATGGCGATTTGGCACTGACCATGGCGCGTGTCATTCAGAATAGCTAAACAGTGCAAATCAGGAGATTGCTATGTCCAACGGTCATATAAAGAACATTAGTTTGTATGCTGTGAGCTTGTTTCTGATGAAAGGTGTCTCACTGTTTACCTTGCCGTTAATGGCTCACTACTTGTCACCAAACGAGCTAGGCCATCTTGAACTGTTGGGGATTACCACTGTATTTTTCAGCTTGGTTGTTGGATTGGCAATGCATGAAAATCTCTACCGATTTATTGGGCCAATCCGCCACGCTAGATTACGCAGAATAAAGGCAGCCAAGTTATATAGTGCGTCTCTATCCCTTTCTGTTTTTCTAAGCATCGTCGTCCTGTTTTTCTACATGGTTTCTCCTTTTAAACTCGATCTATTTGACACCAATCAGCTTGGTCTCATTCTGTTGGTGCTCTGCTACGAAGCGCCACTGGCGATATGTCTCGCTTGGTTACGTCTGCATAATCAGGCGGATCTATTTTTTAAAGTGTGTACAACAACAGTCGTGATTCAGGTTGCGTTACTGGTTGCCGTGCTAACCCATTCCCCTGACGTAACAACCATTTTCGCACTCAATGTACTCTGTACTTTTGCCCAGTTTCTCTTTCTTCACTTTTACCTACGATTCCCATTTCGCTTACCTAAAACCACTCATTTACGACAATACCTCTATTACTCGATGCCGTTAATGTTGTCAGCGGTTGTCGCGTTTGGTTTAAGCGGTGCCGAAAGATGGTTAATCGCAGGTGCGACTGATCTTGAAACGTTAGGCATGTATGCTATTGCCGCCAAATTCGCTTTAGGTGTCGGAATATTAATTCAACCTTTTCACATGTGGTGGATGCCAAAACGTTTCGAATCTATGCAAATACATGGTACTGACTACACAGCTAAAGTCACCCAGCGTGGCGTTTTACTTCTTTGTCTTATCGCCATCAGCGTCTCTTGGCTTAGTCAGATTTTCATCGAGTTGGCTCTCCCTGCTAACTACCAGCCAGCCATCGGCTACGTCAGCCTAACCATTATCATGATGCTGTTTAAGGAGTTAGTCGAATTGTGTAATTTTGGCGTTTTGTATCGTAAACAGACTCCGCAGTTACTCTACATTAATATTTTTGCGACGTTGGTGGCACTCGGCACATGCATTGTGACGCTTGAGCATGGGCTGTATGGAATCTTGCTATCACTGGTGATTGGTCAAGTGACTCGCTTCGTGCTGACCTTGTATCATAGCCAAAAACTCTTCTATCTTAACTATCAGTTATCAGCATTGACGGGTTTGGTGCTTTTAACCATTAGCTTCATTGTTACCAGCCGCTACCACCAACATTTAGAAGTATCAGTACTGATGTTAGTTCTTCAGCCGCTTGCTCTGATTGCTTACGCGATTCGCTGCCAATTAGTCACAATTATCTCAATTAAAACCGTGTTTATCGCAATGCAAACATACTTAGGTAAAACCCAATGAGCCGATACAAGCACATCAAAGCGATCATGTGGATGTCACTACTGTGCTTCACTCTTGCAGCAATATGGATGTTTGTCCCTCACCCTGCCATTGTGATTGTACTTTGCTTTGCTCCACTTGGCGTTCTGTTTGTGCTCAATCAGACATTTTGGCTAGTCAGCCTGTTCGTGTTGTTCTCATTTTTCCGAATTCACGAAGCGATACCAGCTCTCTATTCATTGAAGATTCCATTATTACTCTCTGTCGGCGCTTTGGCGGCTTTGATTTGGCACAGTTTGATTAGCAGACAACTGACCACCTTTTGGCACCCGAGCTTTACTTGGCTGGCCATTTTTTGGCTGCTTGTCATCATCGGTGCCATTTTGTCATCAAATCCTGGACTTGCTATTACCTATTTCAAAAATATTTACTGGAAAATCATCATCATGACTTTGGCGATAGCATGGTTGGTTAACAGTGAAGAATCCGTTAAAAGAATCGCTACGCTGATCATTTTAGCCGGGTCGTTAATCGCTGTCGTGGCGTTATCAAATTCGATCAATGGGGTCGGTCTGGTCGAAGGGACAAGGGTGACCATCGGCCGCGAACTCGGCTCAATGTTAGGCGACCCTAATGATCTCTCTCTGGTACTGATGTTTCCGCTCGCATTCGCGATTAGCTTCGCGACCACCAAACAATTAGGCTTTTCTCGCATTCTCGGCAGCATAGGTTTGGTCCTTGCTATGGCGGCAGTTATTGCAACTCAAAGTCGTGGTGGGTTGCTCGGTTCCCTCGCGGTGTTTGGTATCTTTGGTTTACGATTAGTTCGCTCGAAAACTCTGCTGATCATTATTGGTATCATCGCGATGATGATACTGTTCACAGTCGCTGGTATATCCGATCGCCAATCAGGTGGTGCCGCAGAACAGGGTATCGATGCCTCCGCAATGGGACGTTTATATGCATGGGAGGCGGCATTTAAGATGGCATTAGATCATCCACTAACGGGTGTTGGTCTGAATAACTTTTACGCCAATTATTTTTTCTACAGTCCACACTGGGATGGGCTCAACCATGCGGTTCATAGTACTTGGTTTGGTGTTTTAGCAGAAACGGGGTTTTTAGGATTGCTGGTTTTTATCATCATGATCGTATCGCTGATAAAAACGAGCCGAGCGACCATGACGATCTTAGACTCCAGCACCGAACCCGTTTCACCCTATCTAAAGGCGACCGCTTTATCAGTGTATGCCGGTATTATTGGTACCATTGTTTCCGGAACCTTTCTCACCCAAGGCTTTACGTGGCCAATTTATATCCTAGCCGCTTTGTGTATTGCGCTATCACGAATTAGCCAAAAGCATTCTCAATTTGAGAAAACACCTTCCCAATCAGAGAATAAATATTTAAACCACTGATTTTATTAACAATTAATTATGGCACGCTTAGTGTAATGATCCCTGCATAATTCAAATAATGTAGGGATAGATTATGTTGGCACAACGCATTAATCACTTTAAGGTGTGGCTTCAACACCACGAAAATCCGTCTTATCGCAAATTGTTTCTCATATTGAAAACAGTTCGAGCTTTCGATATTCCAACCCCACTGTGGTGGAACAGACTGTGTTACTTCTTGTATCAAGCTCTAACTGGTTTCTATCTCAGCCTTATACGCGTGATAATTCACACTCCTGCGTTCAAAGGCCGTCTCAAGCGGCATGGTAAGAGTCTCTATTTGTTTGGTGGTGTCCCTTTCATCTCTGGCCCGCTATCGATCACCATCGGCGATGATTGCCGTATTTCAGGTCAAACCACCTTCAGCGCCAGACCACAATCCAACAATCCGCAATTGCTTATCGGCAGCAATGTCGACATCGGTTGGCAAAGCACCATCGCCGTAGCTACACGCGTGGTCATTGGGGATAACGTCCGTATCGCTGGTCGAGCATTTCTGTTTGGTTATTCTGGCCATTCACTTGACCCAGAATTGCGGGCTCAAGGCCATGGTGATGAGTGCAGAGATATTGGCGATATCGTACTTGAGCACGATGTTTGGCTAGGCACCAATGTTACGGTATGCCCAAATGTCACTATTGGGCACGGCACTGTGGTTGGCACCGGTAGTGTAGTGACCAAAAGTCTCCCTCCCATGGTGGTTGCCGTAGGAAACCCAGCCAAAATTGTTCGCTACCTGAACAGTCAGGAGGTTGACCATGCGTGATTTAATTGTGTTTGGTGAAGATTTTGGTGGCCTGCCTTCGAGCACCCAACATTTAATCGTACGTTTAGCCAAACAAAGGAAGGTTCTCTGGGTCAATTCAATAGGATTGCGCCAACCTAGGTTGACTCGACATGATTTAAAGCGAGCCATCGCCAAACTGTTGGGTAAAAGTAAAGGGGGTTTCACTGTTGGTCACACCTTACCTGACAATATAACGGTGGTTAATTTACGCACCATTCCGGCACCGCGTTCTTATTTGGCTCGTCGCATTGCAAAAATGATGATCTGCATTCAACTGCTTCCCGTCATCAAGGCACTTAAACTCGACAACCCCATCCTGTGGAGCTCATTGCCAACCACCGCCGATCTTTGTGGCTCTCTGGGCGAATCTGCGGTGGTTTACTACTGCGGCGACGATTTTTCCTCCTTGGCAGGCGTAGATCACCGTGTTGTCGCACAGCATGAGCTGAAGTTGGTTGAACAAGCCGATTTAATACTCGCCGCCAGCGCGAAACTGCTGACCAAGTTTCCTCAAACTAAGACTCACTATCTACCGCATGGCGTCGATACCGCGCTGTTCAGCACACCGGCCGTTCGCGCAAAGGATCTACCGCCAAGACGACAACGAATCGCAGGCTTCTATGGCAGTATATCTAACTGGCTCGACTACCAACTGTTAGAACGAGTTTTTCGAGACAATCCCGACTGGCAGTTTGTGTTTATCGGTCCTCTTGAGCTCGACTACAACCCGCTACCTAAGCTTGATAATGTTCATTACCTCGGGCCTCGCCCACATCACCTCCTGCCCAGCTATAGCCAGCACTGGGACGTGAGCCTGTTGCCTTTTGTCGCTAATCAACAGATCAGATCCTGTAGTCCGTTGAAACTTCTCGAGTATCTAGCAGCAGGTAGCCGTGTGATCAGCACTCCGTTCCCTGCCCTGGTACCATATCAACAGCATGTTGACGTAATCACAAACTCGGAACAGTTTTCACTCGCACTTAAACGTGTTGCGATTCAGCAGCCACGTCTCGATGTTGTGAATATCAGCACCGAAAGTTGGGATGCTCGCACCAACAAACTTAACGCTATGTTGGAGGCTCTATGAACGACCTGAAACTTCGTCTCATCGTTATTCTCAATGGCGCGTGGCGACAAAGATATGTCATCGTCGTTCCTATGCTGATATTGCCATTTATCGGTTATTTCGTTGGCAAAATGGCTCCGACCAATTACGTTTCACATACCTCTATGCTGATACAAGAAACCGCAAAAATGAACCCTTTCTTAGAGGACATTGCTGTCTCTACCATGCTTAAAGAACGTCTGAATGCATTGAGTACTCTGTTGAAAAGTCGCCATGTTCTAACTGCGGTGGCCAACGAGCATGGATTGATCAACGATTCGATGTCAGATGCCCAAAAAGATCATGTCATCAACAAACTATCGAATAGTCTAACGGTCAGCCAACCAGGTAAGGATTTCTTACAAATATCTCTCACAGCGCTTTCACCGTCTGGTATGAAAGAGATGCTTGAATCAATCAGTGAGCATTTCATCGAACAGTTACTTGCGCCTGAGCGTTCATCAATTAAGGACTCGTCTGAATTCCTAGCAATACACATTGAAAAGCGTCGTGTGGAATTGGATCAAGCTGAGAATGAACTCGCAGACTTTAGAAACCGTTTTGCCTCCGTAACACCTGAAATGCAGACGCAATCGCTCGCTCGCTTAGCGGCACTAAAGCAAAGCTATGCGGAAAAAAGTGCAGAGCTTGCTGGTGTCGAACGCAGTTTAGGTTCGCTCGATCAACAGCTATCAAAAACCAATCCTGTGGTAGGTAAAATCGAAGATCAAATCATTGAAATCCGCAGTGAACTGACGTTGTTAAAAGCCAAATACACGGAAAGCCACAGCGCGGTGCAAGGTAAAGAGCGCGAGCTGCGCCGTCTTGAGAATGAAAGAACAATCTTACTGAAAATGGAGCAGCCAAACATCAGTAGTGATCAACTATGGGATATTGCCAGCAGTAGCCAATTGAGAGAACTGGGTGAGATTCAGCCTCTACTCGTCACCCAACTCCACAGTCTACAACTGGTGAGAGGACGTTATGAGTCTCTCAAAGAAGAAACAAAAAGCCTCAACAACATGATTGTTCAACTGGAACAAGAAGCGAATAAGTTTGGTGACAACGCAAAAACTATGCACCGTTTAGTTCGCAACGCGGAAATCAAACGTCAGCTTTATGATGAACTGCTTCAACGCTACGAAATGGCTCAATTGACAGGGTCACTCGGTGTTTTTGAGCAAAACAAAAGGGTTAAAATCATCGACCTTCCTTTTACACCCAGTCGCCCCGCTAACTTACCGATCATCATTTTTGTCATTGCAGGTTTTGTCGCAGGAACAGCACTCGGATCCGGTGTCGCGACATTAATCGAACTTTTCGATTCGTCGGTGCGCCGTAAATCAGAGATAGAGTCAATTACTAAAGCACCTTTGCTGACTCAACTTCCCAAAATCAAACCTTACCACTCATAGTGAAATGTAATTTGATTTTCACTATGAAAATCACGCAATAAAAGCAACTAACCATCTGATAAATAACAATTAAATAGTTGGCACATCCTATGCTAACTACTAGTAAGGTAATTAAATCATGTCAGGAGATAGCATGAATAACCATACCCAAAACGTCATTCATGTCGTTCAACATCTTGCCCCTGGAGGGCTCGAATCACTGGCACTCAACATGATGACGTTTTCCAACCCTGAGCACCATGTATTGATTGTTAGCCTAGAAGGTTCAAAGGAAGAGGCGATTTCTCACTGGCCTCGGTTAGGAGAAGTCGAAGATCACCTCGTGTTTCTTGATAAACCGGCAGGGTTCAGTTTTACGACATTACATCGTCTATATAAGCTATTTCGCACATTAAAACCGACCACTGTACACACTCACCATATTGGGCCAATCATTTACGGAGCGATTGCAGCACGTCTTGCTAACGTCAAAGCCCGCATCCACACCGAACACGATGCTTGGCACTTATCCAACCCAAAGCACTGTTCATTACAAAAATTGGCTCTCGCTATCGCCAAACCCTCTGTCGTCGCCGATGCGAAATTGGTGAGAGATCAATTACTTGAACGACTTAACTATCACGACGTATCTGTGATCAATAACGGCATTGATTGTCAGCGTTTTAAACCAGGATCAAAGCACCTCGCCCGTCAGGCACTAGGCCTTCCCCTTTCTTCGACCATCATTGGCAGTGCTGGACGCCTCGAACATGTTAAGGGTCACGACATACTGCTTGATGCCATGGTGTTGCTGCCCAATAACCTATATCTGGTGATTGCCGGAGCGGGTTCGCAAAAAGAGGCACTTGAACAACAAGCAGAGAGGCTCGGGATTAGCCAACGTGTAATTTTACTCGGCCTCGTCGACGACATGTGTCGCTTTTACCAATCTTTAGATCTGTTCTGCCTTCCATCTAGGAGTGAAGGCTACCCTCTTTCCACGCTTGAAGCACAAGCATGCGGCATTGTTACCGTTGCCTCCGATGTGGGTGCTTGCAGCGAAACCCTTTGTCCTATAACAGGTTCAGCGGTCGAAAGTAATAGCCCAAATGCACTGGCAGAGGCTCTATTAAATAACTTATTGGACAGACATCGTACGTACTCGCCAAGGGAGTTTGTTCTTAATAACAATGATATACGCCAAATGGTCAAAGCCTATGACCAACTAGCTGTGGAGAAAAGCGCATGATGGAACTTCTATTGAGCACTCTGTTTTTCATCTCGAGTAGTTTGATTATCTATCACCATGTCGGATATCCAGTATTACTCTCGTGGTATTCAAAACATCATCCGCTCAAGGCGATTAAACACGCTTCCCGAGGCTATAGACCAGTGACGAGTGACCAAGATTGTGCGTCGATCACTATTCTCGTGCCAGCCTATAACGAAGAACAGTGGATTGCAGATAAGATTCGCAATCTGTCGTCACTCGATTATCCTAAAAGTCGTTACAACGTGATTATCGCTTGCGATGGTTGCACAGACAACACCGCCTTAATTGCTGAGCAGACGATTCAAGAAGCTATCTGCGCTGATACACACTTTGAAATTCGTGTGTTTAACGAAAATCGCGGTAAAGTGTCCGTCATCAATCAACAAATGTCGACGATATCTACTGATATTACTGCGCTTAGCGACGTATCCGCCCTAATCTCTATTGATGCGTTGTGGTTAGCTAATCGTCATTTTCATGATTGCCAAGTTGGTGTTGTTAACGGTCACTACCAACTATTTAACCATCACAATGAAGGCGAGAATCGCTACTGGCAGTACCAAAGTAAAGTCAAAATGCATGAGGCCTCCCTAGGGTCTACGCTCGGTGCGCACGGCGCGTTTTATCTATTCCGTACCCATCTGTTTAAAAGCATGGGTACGGACACGATCAACGACGACTTCATCATTCCTATGGAGATTGTTCGCCAAGGTTACTTAGCCAAATATGAGCCCAGAATGGTGGCGTTGGAAATGGAAGCAACCAACCAACAAAATGACTACCACCGTCGATTAAGAATCTCCGCGGGTAACATGCAACAAGCGATACTATTGGCCGATATGTTTATGCCACGCTACCGTGGTGTCGCTTTTGCCTTTGCATCGGGAAAAGGCTTACGCCTGCTCACCCCTTACCTGCTGATTCTTTGCCTAATTTCGTCAATAGTATTGATGGATAACCCTCTATTTATGGCAGCCTTAACGGGGCAAATCGCCCTCTATTCTCTGGCGTTGCTCAGTTACTTCTTGCCCTACATATTCAGCCACAGAGTCTGCAAGTTGGTGCTCTATATTGTCGCAGGACACTGTGCAAACCTCATTGGTGGCTTACGTTACCTACTCGGTCTTGAATCAGGAAAATGGTCTCGTGTAGACCAATAAGGATATATTATGAGCAATGTATCAACACACATGTCAATCTGGTTAGCTAAACGCCTTTTTGATCTATTTGGTGCGATCTTTGGTTTACTCCTTTTATCGCCTTTTATCCCCTTCATTGCAGTGGCAATAAAAGTCAGCTCACCGGGTCCCGTTTTCTACAAACAACTTCGTGTTGGTAAATCGACTCCTGAAAAAATGGTCTTCTTTGAAATCATTAAGTTTCGCACCATGTATCAGGACGCAGAGCAACGAACTGGGGCTGTTTGGGCAACAGAAAACGACCCAAGAATTACGCCTGTTGGTCGTTTTCTGCGTAAAACGCGCCTAGATGAAATCCCCCAGCTGTTTAACGTGGTTGTTGGAGATATGTCTTTGATAGGCCCAAGACCGGAACGTCCAAGTTTTTACAACAAGCTGGAAGCAGCCATTCCCTATTTCGCTGACCGAACCTATGGCGTGATGCCAGGTATTACCGGATTGGCTCAGGTTAACCAAGGTTATGACACTTGTATTGATGATGTGCGTAGGAAAGTCGGGTACGACCACAGTTACGCGTTGTCACTCTGTTCGATGAAATCTTGGTTAGCAATGGACATGAGTATTATCACAAAAACCATCATTGTTATGTTTGATGGCCGAGGACGATAGTCGTTGCATGTGTGTGATTTAATGCACATTTTCGTATCTGATGCGGATAAAACTACGACAATTCGCTTAGATATAAAGCAAACGAGCTAAAATCGATAAAAATGCTCTTGCACGATCGAATAACTCTCGGTAACATCCGTCTCGTTCTTAAGGAATGGGTCCGTAGCTCAGTTGGTTAGAGTACTACCTTGACATGGTAGGGGTCACCAGTTCGAATCTGGTCGGACCCACCATCCCTGAAACGCATAGTTATTCAAATAGCAATGCCGAGAACAACCTGGATCCGTAGCTCAGTTGGTTAGAGTACCGCCTTGACATGGCGGGGGTCGGCGATTCGAGTTCGCCCGGATCCACCAAATTTAGTTCTTAGGAACAAAACGCAAAGCCCGCTTAATGCGGGCTTTGTTGTATTTCACGTTTCTACTTTATCTTGAATCAAAATTATTTGTCATTTTGACTTTCATTTAGCTACCCATTTGGGGTCGGTTCCAAAACTCACACCACTGAAAGTTCTCCTAGTGGAACCGCGCTAGAGCACAAATAGCCAAACTGATATTGGTGATTTGTGTTCAGATTTTTGATAGGATCGGCGCCTTATTCAGGACCGAGCGATACCATGAACCGTAAAAAGAAGATCAATAGTATCTTAAAAGCTAAACAGAAAAAGATGAACGCTAAGCTGCACAAAAGCAATAAGCCTCGCTACATTTCTAAAGCAGAGCGCGCTAAGCTAGAAGCAGAAGAGGCAAACCTCAACAATGAAGAGGCGTTGGTCGAGCAAGAATCAGCGGCAAGCGAACAACACGCTCAACACTAATTTCCAAATAGAAAAGCCAGTGGGGTTTACCCAACTGGCTTTTTTGTGGTTCCCTTTGGTCACTGACCCGCTTCATAGCCACCATCAAACGAAACCAACTTGATTTCCAGTTTAGCTCCGAAGTAGCGAAGTGCTAACTTGGGGTCTTGGTTGTCAGTGACTTTCTTTCCTAGCGCTTCCAACAGCTCAGCCATAAAATCTTTAACTGGTTGTTCCGCATCAGCCAAATGCTGTTCTAGAGTATGATTATTCATTAGATTCCTAGCCATAACGTTATCAATCAATCGTTTATAGTTAAGTCCTTATTCAACCGAGGACATTAAAATGGAAACTATAAAAACGATCTTAAATGGCAATCACTACCGCTATTCGTTTCACCACTGTGAAGGTTCAGACCAATACGCTATTTTTCTTTTAGGCGCGTTACAGGACATAGAAAGTGTCCACAGTTTCTCGACCTTCTTTGCGACAAAATTGAACTGTATAACCATTGAGGTTCCTGGAACCGGTCATACAGAAAATCTTGAATCGACAGTCAGTATACGTTCACAAGCGATTATGTTGCGCGATTTTATCGAGTATTTAGGGGTTAAAAATGCCCATATTATTGGCTTTTCTTATGCTACAGCTGTTGCGGTAGAACTGTGCGACATATGGCCGCATGTGCTGTCGATGTCGATTTGTGGAGGCGTCCCAGGCATCCCTTCGTCGGGACGTCTTGCGACTAAGAAAATGATCGCGGCTGCGATGGACAACCCAACGAGCTTTGCGCAGTCATTTACTGAGTCTTTGACTGTAAACAACAGCGATATTCCACGTAACAAAGCCATCATTAAGGCGACAGTCAGGAGCATCACTAATATGTCACAACAGCGTATTGACGTGTTCTTTGAGAACTCCGTTAGATTGCTGGTTCATACACCGTCCAATGTGACCAATATCTCTGTACCATGCACAATATGTGTTGGTGAGTTTGATCCATATGTCACGAAGGAAACCGCTCAATCCTTTGCAAACCAACTCAAAAATGGTCGCCTTGTGGTGATAAAAAACGCCGACCATTTAGTCCATTTGCAATATCCCGACAAGGTTGCCGCTCTAATGTTAGCCCAAGCGAATTCAGCGATAGCGCTCGATCAAGCTCTGTTAGCATTAACCTAAATAACTAGTGAACATTGTTGTTTTTTAGTGAGATATAATCAACTCAAGGCTCTGCGCAATTTGAGTTGATTATTTCCACTTGAAGGAACTAGATCACATTTTTTATATAGATCTTTGATAGTGTGGTCAGTATTTCTACTGCACGCTTCTTACATTCACCCTTTAAATAACGCAATGCTTCTACGATCAGTGCGTCACGCAAATGCTGGATTTGACGTAATTGATGAAATTGTGGGAATAAACGCATTTCACTGGTGAAATTTACGTGCGAGTTAAGTTCAAAACCCAGTTTGACCCTAAATCCTATCGCGACCGAAAAATCTCTTACTTTATTCACATCTTCAAGTTGCTGATATTGATACTCTGAAAGGCCTAAAACTCGCGAGATGACATCAATAGGAATTTGGTGTTCTAAGCGAAAACGTTTAACTGTAATCGCAACTGAGCGGTAGTAGTCGATCGCAAAGGCATTAATATCTAACACTGGCGGCGGCAACAACTCATTGTAGTTAATATCAGGATCGCTCTGAGATTCAACGTCAGCACGAAAAGATCGAAACTGTTGCTTATTCTCCTCACTCATCATATTCGTCACGAGATCGAGGTAAAGGTGAAATTGTTCGGCTGGAAGTCGACCAATGCAGTACAAAGCTTCGATGGCTTTGTCATCCATTCCTCGGTAATGCTCTTTCATTTTGAGGGCAAGATAAAAGCTGGTCATCGGAACCATCATGACCCACGACATTGCTGCCACGACATGGATTGGTCTGATAGAGTGATAGCTTTGCTGCATGTAACGCTTTAGAGTCGAGCCATTGATACCTGTTGTTCGCTGCTCTAAGTCGCGAAATGACATCCCTTGAGCACGTCGAATAAAGGACATAGACACAGCCATATCCGTATCAATGGTTTTCAGTAGTGTATCTAACGTTTCGATCTTTTGTTCTGAAACGCTGATTGTGACCTGATCCGCTCGATTTAACATACAACAAAACCTAACTAAAACAATGAATAAGCTACCTACAGTTGAGTCGGTAACTCTACCATAATCTGTGCAAACCTTGAACAATCAGTCGCAACCAGTGGGTAGGATATTGAACCACCCATCATCTTGTTTCAGCATGCCAGTTTGGTTGTCAGTTACGTGTGATAATTAGATTTCTATCGATAGCGATATAGCGGTCAGCGGCATCAATAAGTGATTGCGCGGTAAGTCCTGGTACGCCAAAAACGTCTACTTTCGTCGCAAATCGAGTCTGAATTCTATCCACCAACACGTCGAAGTCACCATCACCAGTCAGCAGAATAACGCGATCTACTTGCGATGCCGTCTCATAAACATCCAGTGCTAATCCAACGTCCCAGTCCCCTTTCGCACTGCCATCATTTCTTTGGATAAAGGGTTTGAGTTTAACGTTAAAGCCAATGCCACGGAGAATATGATGAAACTGACGCTGTTTGGGATCATGTGAAGCAATGGCATAGGCATTTGCTGCAATCACCTCTCTACCTTCTGTGGCGATATACCAAAACTGGTTGTAATCAAAATTGGCGCGATATTTATCTCGCGTGGTGTAGTAGATGTTTTGAACGTCTACGAATATAGCCACTTTTTCCATAGATACTTTTGAGCTTAGAATGATGCCCTGACTCTAACAGAATCAGGGCATCAGTGCAGCAGTCATCACGGCTAGTTGTACCATTTCAGTTTGTCGTGCAAAGACGTAACACTGCCCACGACAATCAGTGCGGGGCTCACTGCTTGCTCTGCCAGCGATGCTAAATCTTTGAGCGGCCCAGTAAAGACTCGCTGTTCGCGGCGCGTGCCATTTTCAATTATTGCGCAGGACATCTGCTCATCTAAACCCGTTTCGAGCAGCTTCGCGGCAATTGCGTCGAGCTGTGTTATTTTGGCTCAGTATGCTTTTGGCCGTCATGTCTGCCTTTTTAACTGTCGTTAATATCGCTTCTGGCACCTATAGTTTTCATCATTACAATGAAGCGTCTTTTGGTGTTCTATCTCTTGTTGTTGGTTACTTCACCTATCGCAAATATACCTCAAAGCCACTTGTTACCGCTTATGTTTATTGCTTGATTGCCTCAACCTCAATTGCAACTTATTACTATCCCATTAAGTACGGGGTTTTCCTTTGGGCTTGTTTGTTCCCTGTCGTCTTTTACCTAATCCTTGGTCGTCGCTATGGCTTTCTCGCCACTGGTGTTGGCTTTATAACTCAGTTAGCCATTGTACTGCATCGTATTATGGGCGAGGATGTGATCAGCTCGATTCATTTGGTACTTAACTTCTCTTTAGTGTTTCTCGCGATATGGGTAACCGCACACGTGCTTGAGGTTAAGCGAAGAGTCTCTGAAGCATCTTTATGGCAACTCGCCTCACGTGATGCTCTGACTGGCGTTTACAACCGCCACGCACTCTCGCACAACTTTGAACGGTATCGCAATGAAAGTAGAAAGTTACCTATGTCTCTGCTTGTCTTAGACTTGGACTTTTTAAAATCAGTGAATGATCGCTATGGTCATGATGTGGGTGACAAAGTGTTGATGCAAACCGCCGCCTTACTCGATTCACTGAGTGACGTACATCTGGTCTATCGCATTGGGGGAGAAGAGTTTTGCGTCGCTTTGCACGACACGGGATTGGATTTGGCAAAAATGAAAGCGGAACAAATTCGTAATGCCATCGAATGTTATTGCTTTAATACACCAGCAGAACCGATTGCGCTGACCGCCAGCATTGGTGTTTACCTATGTAACCACTATGCCAACTTAGAATCTGTTCTCAGAGAAGCAGATAAAGAACTCTATCACGCTAAAAAGAATGGCCGCAATCAGGTAAAAGTTTGCAACCTTTCTCCTTCTAAACTCAGTTTTTTACAGCCCTAATTCTGCTGTCCCTCTTCGAATACAACATTATAATTTTCAGTGTACGTACAATGTGGTTGACGGCTACAGGTGAAAAAACGTCGACCTTTGTGTTCACCCTGGCTGGCGGTCTTAATCACCATTGGACTTCCGCAACGTTTACAAAAACGAACCTCTTTTTCGGGTTCAATCAGATCAATATGTGCCGCAAGTAATCGGCGCAATCTACTCACCTGATAGCTATGTTTGATGTTGGCGCCAATCAGAGGGATCCCAGCCGACTTACACACATGCATCAGGAGCTTTTGCCGTTCAACCTTACCTTTATCCAACTCTTTACCATTGTCTAATTCAATAACGACACGAACTTCAAGAGTGCGAGGATCGCACACAACGTAGTCAAAATAGCTTTTAGCGATGCGATTGTTGGCAATAAACCACTGTTTCTTGTCCGTCGCCAATGGGGCGATCACATTGGACAAGTTCACTTTGCTCATCACCACTCCATGCTGCCCTACTGCCGTAATCAATGCGTTGTAAAACGCCGACTCTTGTCCTGTAAGAAGTGGGCCTTTCTTTTTATACGAGCAGTCTTTTAGCTCATCTTGTTTAAGATAACGCTTTTGTATAACGACGAAGAAAATGACCAATATGGCAACAACTATGAAAACGCTTTCCATCTGGTTTCTGCTAACCCTATATAAAGTGGATATTTATTTTTGATATTTAATTATTCGATATTATACCCAGACAGCAATAAGTGGTTAACGTTTTTGAGAGGCAGAGGCAGGTAGGGCTAACTTTATGACTACTCTTTGCTCTGGTTTGATTTGTT
Source organism: Vibrio sp. M250220 (assembly GCF_036533795.1). Taxonomy (NCBI): domain Bacteria; kingdom Pseudomonadati; phylum Pseudomonadota; class Gammaproteobacteria; order Vibrionales; family Vibrionaceae; genus Vibrio; species Vibrio sp. M250220. The sequence goes on from NZ_JATABI010000001.1 coordinate 152,727, forward strand.
TAATATCTTCGCCCCAATATTTTTCAACTAGGCGATCTATCAAACCACTGCGTTTGGCATTGAGTAATGCCTGTTCAATCTTATGACGATATGGTGCCATATTAGGCGAGAGATAGAACTTAAAGTCGCGCTCGTAAACGAGTATTAGACGTTGCTCTATTGCAAGGTGGGGGTTTTGCTGCGACTCCGTAACGATCTCATTCAAACCACGAGGAAAGTAGTTCACCTTACCGTCGGTGGTGAGGAGGTTGTACAAAACTCGCCATTCACCATCCTGAAGGTAGACGTTGAGACCATTGTTCTGCCATACCTTGGCATCATACCAATTGATCCCCATACCGGCGACCTTATCAATGCCTTGTAGCTCTTCGAGTGAGGTCACCTTATCAAATACTGGCTGTAGTTTAGGCGGAATTAGCAGCACTCGCTTGCCAATCAACCCATTCGTTAAGGGCACATCAACTGCGATATAACGACGATCTCGCTCCGCCGTACTGATTAGCCAAGTCATACTTAACTGGTTGGCTTCCACCATCTTAAGCACCCGCTTTTGCGGGATATGTTCACTGGGCTCTTCAATGAAAACTTCAAAACCCGCATTGCTCAGCGCTTCATAAAGAAGTTCATGGTAATACCTATGCCCGCCATCAATTTGCGAGGCTAGAGTGAGCGTGATAGTTTCTTTTGCCCAAGTCAACGGCGCAAGAGCGCATAACAGTACAACGAATAATTTCATATCATCGCCTAACGGTATTTGTCTAAGATTTCTTGATAGCGGCTTACACCACTTTCACCCACTGTTTTTTTCAACGCATCGACTCCCTTTTGCAATTGAGACACAAGTTTTCTGTCCACTTCCAGATTAAATGCAAAATAGAGTTCACCTTCACGAAGTGCGTGTACCACTTCATATTCCTCGGTGCTGTAACCCGCGCTCTTTAGCCACCATTTGGCAACGTTCTCTTCATAGGCCCATAAATCAATGCGATCTTTGGCTAGTTGACTCGCCAGCATATCCGGTACTGAGCTTTCAATCATGGAATCACGCGGTACACCCAACTCCAACAGCAGCTGTTCACCCACATCATCTCGGATGACCCCTATGCGATATTGAGCTAACGCTATGGTTTGGTTGATGACGATATTGCGTGAGCGTTTTGCTAATACCACAATCCTCGTCGTGCTTATGGGTCCAGCCCATTGGAAGATATGCTCTCGCAATTTGGTTCGCGTGGTTGAGAAAAGGACAGTATTAGGTTTAATCAATGCAGTGCGATAAGCCCTTGGCCAAGGCTGAACCTGAATCGCCTCAAGACCAACAGGACTTTCAATATGAGCGCTCGCGGCAGCCAACACATCAACGGCAATACCTTGTACTACGCCATCGTTCTGATAATTGTAAGGAGGATACTGTTCGGTGAGATAGTTCAATTGATTGAGCTCTCTACCGTTTACGCTAATAGCGAGAAAGGACATACCCATCAAAAAACATGTCAAAAGTCGCATATACGACCCCTACAAATTAATAACAATCTACTTATTAATGTAGAGGTCTATAACGATTCCGTCTAGGAAACACCCAATTCAGTAGAGCCTCTAATTGGCTTTTTTGTAGGTGCGCTCTGGTCGACCAACTGAACCATAGTTGAGATCCGCCTCTAGTTCACCTGTACTAATCAGGTACTCCAAATAGCGTCTCGCAGTGGTGCGACTCGCACCAATCTGTTCCCCAGCTTCATCCGCAGTAAGATGAACATGTTCAACAAATAGCGTTTTGATTTTTTCGAGCGTTACCCCATCAATCCCCTTGGGTAAACGATTCTTAGGCGACTCGTTGGAAGGTGTCGATTGGAGCATCTTATCCACGATGTTTTGGTCCAAGTCACTTGCGTGATTCAACTGATGCTTCTGCGAAATGTATTTCTTGAGTGCCACTTCAAGTCTCGGAAATACGACCGGTTTGAGCAAGTAGTCGACCACGCCCCCACGCATCGCCTGTTGTAACGTTTCAACGTCGCGTGCAGCGGTAATCAGAATGACATCACAGCTTAAATGGTTGCTGCGTAGTTCATGTAAAATCTCTAACCCAGTACCGTCGGGAAGGTAAACATCTAACAACAATAAGTCAGGCGCTAATACCTCTAACTGAAGACCCGCTTCTCGCTTTGTCGTTGCAATGCCAATTACTTCATAGCCATCCATCTGCTCTAAGTAGCGTTGATGGAGTTGCGCTATCGCGAGATCGTCTTCGATGATCATTACTCGCGTTACTGAGGTCATATCTGTTCTTCCTTAGGTAGGTACACCGTGATCCTTGCTCCATGTTGCTTATTGTTGACCATTTCCAACTCGCCGTGATAACGAATTGCGAGTTCATTGATGAGATATAAGCCCACTCCTCGTGTTGCCTTATCTTTACTCGAGACGCCCAGTCTTACCAATGATTCTACACTCATGTTTTCAGGCAACCCACATCCTTGGTCGATTACCTCTAAAATCACTTCATTACCAAAGTCACTAATTGAGACTTCAATCGTACGTCGATGGGGGGCAAATAAGGTCTCTTTCGTTATCGCTTCACGCGTCGCATCGAATGCATTGTCGATTAAATTACCAAGAATCGTGACCAGATCTTCTGGGTTAATTCGTTTTGGTAAAGGTTCGAGACGAGAGCCTTCTTCAACCACTAAACGCAGACCAAGCTCTCTTGCACGTTCAGTTTTGCCTAATAACATACCCGCAATCAGAGGCTCTTTGACTGTTTCTCGCAAAAACTCGATCAATGCTTGATAGTGCTCAGTTTCCTGACCGATCAAATATTGCACGGCTTCCAGCTCTCCCATCTGAACCATGCCGCTAATCGTATTGAGCTTATTTCGATGCTCATGAGTCTGAGAGCGCAACATTTCTGCATACTCTTTGGTCTTAGCCAATTGCTCAGTCAATTCGGTCAGGTCGTCTCTCAAGCGAAAACTCGACACCGCCCCCACCACTTTGCCATCAACAATGATTGGACTTCGGTTGGCAATCAAACGCTGCTTGTTGAGGTAGAGGTTAATATCATGGTCTGTACGAGCTGTTTGCAACACGGTTTGCAAGTCACTGCCTGGGAGTACTTCACTTAATGGCTGGTTAAGCGACTGCTCTTTGCTGAGGCCTAATATTTGGCACGCACTCTTATTGATAGACCGCAACTTGCCCTTATCATCAATGGTTAGAATTCCCTCTTTAAGGGTTTCGAGAGTAACATCAAGCTCAACATACAACCGCCCAATTTCTTCGGGCTCAAAGCCTAAAATCGCACGCTGAAAGCGACGTGACGCATAGCTCGAAACAATCGCATTGGCGCCAACAACAGCAAATGCCATCAGGATCAGGTAAATCAAAAACGGTTCTATTCGGTCTTGTAGTCTGTCGATTAGATAACCGACTGAGACGACACCGATGATTTGTCCTTGCGCATTGAATACTGCCGACTTTCCTCGGACGGAATAACCAAGCGAGCCTTTAGCGATCGAAACGTAAGATTGTCCATCGATCAGAGCTCGATCGTTATCCCCGCCTTTCATTGGTTTACCAATTCGCTCATCCAACGGATGCACTAAACGGACACCTTCGTTGTTACCGACAACAATAAAAGCAGCACCAATTAAGGTCGTCAGCGTTCGATAGCGTTCCTGACTTTCTTCGTCTGGGCCATTTTCGATCATTTCAATTACGTAAGGAGATTCGGCAAGAAATGAAGCAATTCCCAACGCTTTCTGCCCCATCTCATCTTCTTGGGCATGCTTAATATAGACAAAGCCAGCTGCAACGAGTAACAGCAACTCGATTAAGCCAGATAGCGTCATAATAATCAGCATTCGTTTACGAAAACTGATGCTACTCCATTTCATAAATACTCCTTTTTACACCTAAAGGATAACATTTGGATAACAAGCCAACGATTGGAGGATGAGTAATATGTGAAGCCCACAAAGATAAAATATTGACAGTGGTTATAAAGCCACCAAGCCGCATAAAGAAAACGTTTGCCCTGGGGTTGTTAGGCATTTTTTAAATATGAAATTGGTATAATATTGATCTAGATCATGAATATTCATGGTCATTCTTTACGCAATGCAGTCAGATTTTTCGTATAATTGTTGAGCACAGCCATTGTGCAAAACGTTAGTTTGGGCAGCCAAATTTCACATAAATACTACAACTATTTTGGCTGAAGGTATGACAGAGGAAAAGGCGATGAAAAGGGATATTTTCGGCATTTGTTTATCAAGAAGTATGCTCTCCAACAACCTAGCGAGCACGTTTACTCATGTCAGGGCTTACCAAAAGTCAGATCAAGGCGAGGATGTGACGGTGATGCATGCTTATCCACAAATGTCCGGGCAGGAGCTATTGACCAATTTGAAACAGTCCGAACGCTTATTGTGGCGTGCTGAGTTTGTCTGCTCCAACAACAAATAGCCTCATTCGTTGATAAGGAAAAGGGAAGCATTGCGCTTCCCTTTTTTGTTTGCTTTAACTCGAAGGCGAATCCGCCATTTTTCTCACCTGAGTGAGGTATCGAATCCAACTTTTTGCCTGCGATGAAGGCTCTATCTGCTCAGCGCGTTTTGCCTCAATAAGGGCATCTTCGACTCGATTTAACTTGAACAGTACACGCGTCTTAGCCAACGCCACTTGTTCTTTATGCCCCTCGACTTTGTTTAGTACTGGCAGAGCTTGTTGATAGTATCCCTGCTGTACCATTAACTGGGCAACATTCCAATGATAGTCTTTATCTAACTGCGCGGCCTGCATCCACACCTCTATCGCTTTGTTCCATTCCTTTGCCAATTGCCAATAGACGGCCTGTTCCGCCAACAGTTTTACGTCAATAGATGCGTTTTCGAGCTCACTAATTTCCAACGCTGCACGCTCCGGCACACCTCGTTTAGCGTAGAGCTGGGCGAGAATACGGCGATCATTTTCCGTTAATGCTAGCTGATTCAGCTTGGCCAGAGAGAGCGTATCCAGAGCCTCTTTGTCTTGCCCTACTCGCATCTGCAAGCTCGCTAACTGTCGCCACCAATTAAGCTTCTCAGGTTGCAAAGCAATCAACTGTTTTAGCGTTGGAATCGCCTGTGACCACTGTTTTAACTGCAATTGTGCGCCCAAAATGAGTGATAGTGGCTGAATTCGGTCGCTGACCGATGCCTTCAGATAGTGATTCGCTGCCGGAATTACCTTATTCCACTGTTCAAGTTGATAATGAGACTGAGCAATACGTAGCCACACATCTTCTATTGGTGTTTTCTCGGCAGCGGATTTAACCAACGAATAGTAATGCTTGAGAGCCAGTTGATAGTTTTGCTGGCTAAGATGCAGATCTGCCAGTATTTTCTGGGTCTTCCAAGCCTGTTCATCTTGTAGCAGTCCACTCATTACCGCCTTGGTTAACTGCCCAATCGCGGCATCCACTTGACCATCCTGCCACAAAAAAACACCCTGCATACGAGCGATAAATGCTTGGTCATAAGCTCTTGATGTGTCGATCTGCTGAAGTTCGTTAATCGCCTCTTTGAGCTGGTCATTTTGCGCCAACTGGTGCGCCTTTTGTACACGAATTGCACTATATTGACTCAACTCTTGGGCGGTTCCCTTCACGGAAAACAACACAAGAAAAACGACGAATAGATGTCTAATCATGGCGCTATTTTAAACTCCACTGTAGCCGTCTGACCGAATTGCGATATGGCTTTGCCATCGACAATCTTCGGCTGATACTTCCATTTTTTTAGTGCTGAGATAGCTACTCGCTCAAAGATGCGCTTGGGCTTAGCATCTAGCACCTCTAAATCCGTCGGTCTACCTGTTGGGTCAATGGTAAATTTAATCACAACATAACCTTCAATGCGGCGCTTTGCCGCCTGGCTTGGATATCTAGGCTCAACTCGATAGAGTGGCATCGCCTGTTGATTAACCCCAAAATCGCCAAAACTCGGGGCGCTAATCGCCAATCCTTCGATCGCGGTACTGAGACCTAGTGAAGGTTGAGAAACCGGAGATAATTGAGTCTGTTCGGCATTCGCTTGAGAAGTCGGCATATGCTGCGGCACCTGCGGTGCTTTAGGCGGTTCTGGGACACTGCGTTGACGTCTCTGCACGTCTTGCTCATTCTCCAGCATGATCATGTTAAAACTGAGCGATTGGCTTGTGTCGGGGACAGATCGTTGACCACTGTCTACCATCAGTGCCATCACGCTGAATATCGCGAGCACACACGCGAACGCAAGCGGTATCGCTAATAGCAATCGCATCACTAGATCTTCTCCGCTGCTAATGCGATATTGCGTACACCTGCGCTCTTGGCTGCATCCATGACCTTAACCACGGTACCACTGTACGCGTGTTCGTCAGCCTGAATAACCAGTGACGCGTCCGGCTTGTCCAACATCAAGTGTTCAAGCGTCGCCTGCACTCGCTCTACATCAACAACACGTTTGTCGATATATATATCGTTTGCCGAGGTAATAGCGACAAAGATCCCCACTTCTTTCTGACTCACCACGTTTGATGCAGTCGGTCGATTGACCTCTACACCTGATTCTCGTACAAATGAACTGGTAACGATAAAGAAGATCAACATGATAAATACAATATCAAGCATTGATGTCAGATCGACCTGCGCTTCTTCTTGTCTCTGTTGACGTCGACCGAGTCTCATCGTTGACTCCTTAATGATTTTTCTAATTTAATTTCGTTCATCTGACACGCTTTTTGTAAACGGGCGTAAGCAAACATGCCAGTTAAAGCCGCAACCATACCCGCCATCGTTGGCAAGGTCGCTAGTGAAATACCAGACGCCATCAATTTGGGATTACTGCTGCCCTGATTGGCCATGACATCAAATACTGAAATCATTCCTGTTACGGTGCCTAACAACCCCAACATTGGGCAAATCGCCACCAGCACCTTGATGATATTTAGGTGTTGGTGGAGCTGACGATGCGCTTCAGATAACCAACCATCACGGATAGACCGCGCATACCAAGAGTCGTGGTCGGTTCTCAATTGCCATTTAGCCACCCACTGTTTTTTTAACTTGGGAAACTGAAACCACAAAAACACCACACGCTCTATCAGTAAAATCCAGCTCAATAACACCACTGAGGCTAACCACCAAAGCACTTGGCCGCCCTGCTGCATAAATTGTTGCAGAGCACTTAGCCAAGATTGCGTCGTGATCAACTCCGACAATAGAGCAAATAGCGCGTCCATTACGCTGCATTCCCCAACTTGTCGTCAACCACGACATTATCCTGTTCCGCCTGCTCGGCCACTAAAGCGATCCCTTGCTTCTCAAGAATGTTACGGATGGCTTCCGCTTGAGCACTCAAAATATTGTGTGCCAACAACAACGGCATGGCTACGATGAGGCCTAGCACTGTCGTTACCAATGCCATTGATATTCCGCCAGCCATTACTTTTGGATCACCATTGCCGAATTGTGTAATCACTTGGAAGGTTTCAATCATACCTGTCACCGTGCCTAATAGACCGAGCATGGGTGCCAACGCCGCCAGCAATTTAAGCATTGAGAGGCCTTTCTCTAAACTGGCCTGTTCATCAACCACCGCTTCTAGCAAGCGTAACTCTAAAGCTTCAACAGTCTTGTGTTTGCCATTTCCATAAACCGCCAACACACGACCAAGTGGGTTATCCGTGGGCATGTTAGGATTTTTAAACTGAATTCGAATTTTTTGGCGAGCAACAGACAAACTTACACCACGAACCAAAGCAATCAACAAACCAATAGCAAGCAAGCCGAGAATCACTTTACCCACAGCACCGCCCGCTTGAAGTCTGTCCATAAGACTTGGGGTCAATGCGAGTTGCTCTAGCATCACGCCACGGGAAGGATCTATGACTAGCGCTGTCGGTAGACCTTTATTCAAGTTTGCTAACGTATCTAGCGTTGGCCCATTTTCCGGTTGTTGAATATACGCTGTCGCAACCTGCTTACTGCCGTTCCAGTTGAGGTAGCCTTGCTGACCAACAAGTCCAAAAGCCCCTAAGCGCAGCGCCTGTGTTTGCTGAGATATCCCTTCACCGTCGATAAAGGCCACAAGCGTAGATTCGATCTCTCGGCTAGCATCAACCTGCTCACTAAACGCGAGCCACAGTTCGGTCAACTGCGGTAAGGAAGGGAGCTGCATTGCAGCGACGATCTCATTCACTGCCGCGGTATGCGTCTGTGCGCCTGCACCAGTGACCGATTGAGATAACTCCGATTGCAGTTGTTTGGCATTTTGTCGCACGACACCAAACACCTCGCCCAAGCTACCTGTTTCTAGACGCAGTTTCTCTTCCAATTCTGCTAACTGCTGTTCATTTCGACTGAAATCAGCGGCTAACTGGTCGTTATGCGCTTGCAGTGCCTGTTTCTGCTTTGAAAGTTGTTGCTTTAACTGCGCCAGTTCTTGCTCGGTTTGTTTAAAGCCAGATTCACGTAATTGATTGTGCTGTTGCTGAACTTTCGCTTCATTCTTCGCGACGGAGACTAAATCACTCGCCGAAGAATAGATTGGCAAGGCCGTTAAGGTCAGCAAAGTTATTAGGGCTGGGAATCTCATTGCTTCGCCTCCGCAACTTTCAGTGATATCGGCAAAGTGATCAAACTTGGCGCAACCTGTTTCGCCGCCATACTAAACGCGCTATCTAGTTCAGATTTTAGGGAAGCGTCTACTTCATACCACTTCGAGTCATTTTGATTCCAAGACCAGAATTTTTTGCCATTCAGGCTGCGTGCAACAAGAGACACACGACCAACATAGAGCACATCTGCCTGGCGTTTTTCGCCATCGATAATCACTTGCCCCTGATAAAGCCCCAGCTTTGTTCCGTAGTCCATCTCGATTTGATAAGCTTCCAGAATACGACGATACTTCTCAGCATCACTGACATCCGCCCGGGTCATCAAAGATTCAAGCTTAGCGAGACGCTCATTGCGTTGATCTAACTTTATTGGGACATCTTGAGCGACAATCTGTTTCAGTCCATCAATCATCTGATACATCAAAGGTACAATCCCCTGACGTGTCGCCTTAATTTCTTCAATCTGGCGCTCTAAGCTACTTGCCTCTTGATGCTGGCTATTCACCAAAGATGTCAAATGCTGACGATAGACTTCGAGGTTCTTGACCTCTTCTTGCAACTGCTCAATCTCTGCCTTAAGCAACAGTGTTTTTTCAGCACTGCTATCAATGCGTTTTTGGCTGCTGGCAGAAGCCGAATTGGTCTTGCTTTGAATGCCTTGCGCGGTATCTAAACCGCTAGCCAATGTACTTGTTGCTGCGAGGGTAAGACTAAGTACCAAACTTGTCGTAACTGAATTCATAACGTCTGTTTTTACTGATGTCATTATATAATTGAGAAGCAATCTCATTTAGGGTGATGCTCATAGTAGCGTCATTAAGCAAAATTGCAATGATCGTTGCACTTAAACAGGAATAGGGAAAGGTACTACCCTCTCCCTGATTCGTTCACAGAATTATACTCAGCTGTGATTAGTATTTAATTTGCAGTGTTGCCATATAGTTTCGGCCTTCTCCAATCACTACATCTTCCGCGTAGTTATGGCTCGATGAGGTTGCACCACCTCCGGCCAAATAATCGGTGTCAAACAGGTTTTCTACGCTAAGACGAGCCACCATATCAAGGTTTGCATCATACTTATAGGTGTAGGCAAGCCCCATATCGACTCGAGTATACCCCTCTTTCTTAAAAGTATTGGCATCATCACCATATCGAGCGCCTTGATAGATAATACCCAAATTCACATCTAGCTCGTTAGTAGCTGCATAGCTAGACCATAAACTAGCGGCAAACTCAGGGACATCTTTCGGTTTGTTACCTGCATAGGTCTCGTGCTGACTGATTTCAGCATCCAAATACATGGCAGAGCCAAACAGTGACACTCGCTCTGTTACCATACCCTGCGCCGTCAATTCAGCGCCTCGGTGTTGCTGTTCACCGTCTTGAGTTTTGATGTAATTGCCGGCATTGATAGTATCTTCGACATCCATAGCAACATTCTGTTGCGTGATATCAAATAGCGCGCCAGATAGATATAGACGCTTATCGAGTAATTCCCACTTAGTACCCACTTCATAAGAGACACCCGTTGCTGCGTCTAAAAGAGCGCCATCGTTGGTGTAAGTGCGGCGACCACTTGCCACCGCGCCTTGTGGTTCAAAGCTTTCGGCATATGAAGTGTAAACACTGCCGTTGTCTGCGGGATGATAGATAACAGCAAACTTAGGCGAAATATTCTCTTCAGCAACGCCATCCGCAACCTTACGATCAAAACGAACGCCTGCAAGTAACTGCCACTGCTCGTTTAACGTCATCAGGTCTTGTGCATAAAAGCCGCAAGTGACACAGTTCGATATCATCATCGACAACTAAAATTCGCGACATGAGAATAGCAGTACAATTGAAAAGGGTTCGCATTCTAAACTAAGGCCATATTGAAGACAATGGCACTTAGTTGCGAAGTGCTGTGCGAATAGTCGGATCTAACGTCAACCAAGGTTCAAGACTGACGAGAATAGGCTCCTAAGCTTAATTTTGGTCGTGCGCCAATGAGTCGTTGGCGTTCTCGGTGCCGTACTCAGCAAGTGCTGATAGACAGGCTCAGTAAATTCGACCTGCCCTCCATGCGCAACCAGCAATACTTTCGGCTGGAGATTGTAGATACGCTTAATCGAAGCCCGATATTTATTTGGATGGAAGACGGGAAACGGTGAGATAAGATGTTTTTTGACTTCGACCATCAGATCGGCGACATACAAAATTCCTTTCTCTTGGTGATGCAGCGAAAGGTCTCTATCGGTGTGCCCCGGTGTTTCGAGCACGGTCCAATCTTCAAAGCCAGGAATCATTTCACCATCTGAAAGCTCAATATCGGCGATCAGCTTTCGTGAATACCACAAATTTCTCCGCGGTTTGTTTTTACGTCGCGCAACCCAACGCGCCAGCATAATATCGGTCAAATGCATTGCAAATCCGCTCACCCCGCCATACCAATGATGATCTCGTTTTGCCGACACTATCTTACACCCTGTAATCGATCGTAGCTTATGCGCTGCGCCCGCATGGTCTGGGTGCATGTGTGTCACTACCACTGCGGCTAGATCACTAAACGGGCGTTGCAACTCATGAGTAATAAAATGTTTGAGATACGAAATATCAGCTCTTGATGCACCATCTAGTAACATCAGCTTTTTTTCATACTCCACCAGATAAATTTTTTGGATATAGCCATCTAAAGCATGGATCTTCATAGCCGCTAAACATTTAACATTGCATTTACATTCAACTTATCAGGCTTATCACTATTGCAAAGAGTATTAGCTCTAATATGTGACGTCACAGATGCCTTTGACCAACAAATTAGAACAATACAAACACAAAAGCGCGGCATTCACACCGCGCTCTCATATCAATGCCCTTGACTCAGTGTGCTTTGCTGGTTGATAAGGCAGTCATCTTCGCCACCTGCTCTACGACGGTATTCACTTGCTGGGCAATCTGCTTGAGTGTCTCCATCTCTTCGTCACTAAACGGATGTTGCAAGATCGCTTCTGCACCATTTTTACCCACCACCGTTGGCAAACTCAGCACGACGTCTTTCAGGCCATATTCTCCCTTGAGCAAGGTAGCAACAGGCAAGACAGAGCGTTCGTTAATCATCAACGCTTGTATGATTCGAAATACGCTGGCGGAGATACCGTGAGTGGTATTTTGCTTACGTTTGAAAATCTCATACCCTGCCTGCTTGACCGACTCTAGCAGTTCGTCAGCACAGATCCGCTCAATATGGTGGGTATCACAATAGTAATCCGCGGGCTGACCAGCGATAGAAATGAGACTTTTGGGTGTAAAACAGTGGCTACCATGCTCACCCAGCACATAGCCAAATACGTTCTTGGGATCGAGATTGACACGATTGCCGACAATACTCATCAAACGGGCGGTATCAATAACACAGCCACTACTGATCACTTTAGAACGCGGGAAATGGGTATTGGTGGCGATAAAGTGAGCCACGACATCACATGGATTACTGACCACGATTAAAGTCGCGTTAGGCGCTACGCGTTCAACTTCTTTGGCAATCTCAACACCAATGCGGGTATTGATTTCAGCCAGATCGATACGTGTTTGTCCTTGTTTGATCTGAGCACCTGCGGTAATCACGACGATATCAGCGCCAATGAGAGTCAGGTAGTTATCCGTCGGAACTAAATGGGTGTTTTTTGAAAACGTCAAAGCGGCTGTATGCCTAAAATCAAAGACCTCGCCTTCTGCGCGTTGTAAGTCTTTATCCAGCAGTACAAGCTCACTGATACTTCCTAGTGTCAGAAGGTAGTTACATACGCCTACCCCTACAGAACCAGCACCAATCACACCGATTTTCATTTATCTTTCCTTGTTAGATCTGTCCTATAACTTTGGATTGTACTAACAATTTCATCAATGATGCTAATTTAATTTTATCTATGAAATAAATATCAGATGTTTAATCTAAATATCGCGTAAAGACTAGACACGTCTCTTAAATAGCCGCCCATCTGTGCGATAGAATATCAGCGACGTCAAGATCAGCCCACAACCGATCAACTTATTCCCAGACAACTGCTCACCATACCAAACAATACTGAGAACCACAGTCCAGATTGGCTCAAAGAGCATGATCAACGCCGCGTTGGCTGGATTACAACCTTTCTGACCTAAAGTTTGCATCACGTATCTCAAACTGGTTGCTAACAAGGCGCTCAGTGCAAACCATCCCCAAATGGAAGCGTCCACACTTTCAGGGAAAGTTTCGAACATCATCGACATAAGCAGTGCAATCACGCCAGTAACAAATAGCTGGATACAGGTCAGCAACAACACTGGCACCTTGTGGGCGAGCTGACTGTTAACGTTGAAATGCAGAGCAAGTAAACACGCATTGGCCAAAAACCAAAGCTGACCCGCAGAGCTATTCCAACCATTGGTTAACGACAACATCGCCAAGCCAGCTACTGCTATAGGCATAGAAATCCAAAATGCTCGTTTCGGTCTATCTTGGTAAAGAACCCAAGCAATAATAGGGACAATAATCATCGATAGGCTGACGATAAACGCCCCTTCGCCCAATGTCTCACTGATTGAAATCGCATAGACCCAACTCAGCAACGCGAAAGACAGTATCACCCCTCCTCCAACCGCCTGCCCAATAAGAGCAAGCGTCAATTGGCGAAAACGCTTAACACATAGAGGAAGTAAGCAAACCGACGCGACGAGAAAACGCAAGCCAACGAACCCAAAAGGCGGCAAACCTTGAATCGTCTCTTTGGAAAAAATCCACCCCAGCCCTGCGAGTGCTGTTGTTGCAAATAGTATCCAGCCAGCTTTGTTTTCAGCGTTCAAATTCAAGTTCTCTTTCTCGTTATTATCGTTTTGATAGTGTCAGATTTATTGAACAGAAGCTATTAATTATCTACTCATCTTCACCACTTCATACTAAGCTATCACTCTGAACTATTTGAGGATTATTCGATATGATCATTGTTGGACACCGAGGTGTCGCCGGACATTTCCCTGAAAATACACGTTGCAGTATTGAAGCCGCCATCGCGCTTGGTTTGAAATGGGTAGAAGTCGATATTCAACCAACCAAAGATAACCAGCTAGTTGTCTGTCATGACCACACCATCAACCGTTGCAGTAACGGTCGTGGCCGCGTTGATCGCTATACATTGGATGAACTCAAACAATTTGATTTTGGTCGTTGGTTCGACCGCAAGTTTGCCAACCAGACAATTATGACACTCAATGAACTGCTCAATTTAGCTGTAGAGAACAAGCTAAAACTTAATTTAGAGGTCAAAATCGATCGTCACGATCCAATGCTAGTTTGTCAGCTCCTCGCTAAAGAGCTAGGCAGCAGCCAAGCCACAACTGAAGACATTGTCCTATCGAGCTTTAACCACGACATTGTGCGTTGTCTGCACCAACTTATTCCCGAGTACAGACTCGCCGTGTTGTGTGATCGAGTAACGACTAAAGTGGAACGTTTACTTAAGCAAGTCTCTGCTTTTAGCTGCAACGTTAACTATAAATTCCTTAACAACAGCAAGATTTATCGGCTCCAAGCAGAGGGATTTCAGGTGTGGAGCTATACCGTCAACAATCCAAAATCATTGCGTCATCTATCGAAGCTCGACGCCATTTTTAGCGACTTTCCTCAACGCTTTCTCACGCATAATCCTCAGTAGTAACCTGTACAGTGTTATCCACCACCACTGGATAACACTGGCTATGTGAGTGCGTCAGCTCACAATTTTCATTTTAGCCCTCACGCCCAAAAGCATTCCAAAAAACAAATAAAACCATTAAATATCAATCACATAAACTAAAATCACCCTCTATGGCTTTGTTTTTATCGTATAAAAATCCCACAAAAATGCTTGCTTCTTATTCGGATTAAAACTACTGTATACGCATACAGCATGTATAAAGGAACAGTAATTATGATTCAGGCACAAACTCAGACTTCAGCGTTTTCAAAATATAATGTTCTTGCTCAACCGACTCAGCCGATGAACATTGATGACACGACGTTAAATCGTCTAGCGGGTCTTTCCAATCAAAAGCAATGGATTCTGTTTACTGCTGAGTGCCCTCGCCCGAATTATGATCAGTTCGCTTCTTGCCATGTGAGCTGCAAAAAGATTATTCAGATGAAACCTTCACAGACCCAGTCTGAATTCGAAATCGTCATTAAGGCGATCCAATCCGGTAATGCCAGTGCTGTCGTTGCCTCTAACAATCTTTCTACTGTTGAGCAAAGCCTACTTTGTGAACATGCTCGTCAGTATCAATGTGAAGTCTTCTTCGTCGAAGGAAGAGTGAACCATTTTCACTAATCAACACTGCCAATCGCCCCTCTCTGAGGGGTTGTTTTTTGTTAATCTCAGCTCATTTTGCTTTCAACATAAAAAAATAAGCAAACGTTTGCTTTTTCTCTGGCAGCACAGAATAGTTCTGGTATGATGCGTTGGATATCGGCTGTCGCGAATGGCAGTCGCCCACCTTGCTAAAGATAGGAATGTCGAAATGAGTCTCGCTGATCAAGTTCTTGCCGTAAACGATGATCTCCCAATTCGTACTGATAAACCCGTTCACAGTGGCAAAGTCCGTTCAGTCTATTGGCTGACGGAAGAAGACAGTAAACGCCTTATTAAAGAGAAAGGCTACGATGTTGCCCCAGATGCACCATTGGCTATCATGGTGATCAGTGACCGTATTTCTGCTTTTGATTGTATCTGGCATGCTGAAGGTGGATTAAAAGGTGTTCCTGGTAAAGGAGCGGCTCTAAACGCTATCTCCAACCACTGGTTTAAGTTGTTTAAAGACAACGGTCTTGCTGACAGCCATATTCTTGATATTCCGCACCCATTTGTTTGGATTGTCCAAAAAGCCAAACCGATCATGATTGAGGCGATCTGTCGCCAATATATCACTGGCTCAATGTGGCGTGCATACGAAAAAGGCGAGCGTGAATTCTGTGGAATTCAACTACCAGAGGGGCTAAAAAAAGATAAGCCGCTTCCTGACTTGCTCATGACACCGTCGACAAAAGGCATTCTTAAAGGCATCTCAGGTGTACCTGAAGCTGACGATGTTAATATTACTCGTAAAAATATCGAGGATAACTTCGCTGCCTTTAACTTCTCTAAAGCAGAAGACATCGCACTTTACGAAAAGTTACTTCGTGAAGGTTTCGTGGTTATTAGCAATGCACTTGCCGAAGTCGACCAGATTTTTGTCGACACTAAATTCGAATTTGGCTACGTGACTGACGCAGCAGGTAACGAAAAGCTCATATACATGGATGAAGTTGGTACACCCGATTCATCACGAATTTGGGATGAGGAAGAGTACAATCAGGGTCGAATCGTCGAGAACTCAAAAGAAGGTTTCCGCCAATTCCTACTTAATTACTTCCCAGATCCAGACATTTTGCTCAACAAAGAGCGAATGGATGAACGTGAGGCTCTGGCTCGTGACAATGCGTTACCATTAGAATCACTGATCGATATTTCAACGACTTATCTAAGCATTGCCGCTAAAATTACTGGTCAAGAGATCAAACTAAGTGACAATCCGAAGCAGGAAATCATCGATATCCTTTCTCGTGATTACGGGCTGATCGACTAGGTAAGCCATCATACACAAAAGCCCCGCTCAGCAATGAGCGGGGCTTTTTGATCACAGCGCAAACACTATTTGTCTTTGCCTTTGTCACCTTTATCTTTACTGCCTTTATCTTTGCCACCCTTATCTTTACCACTATTGTGGTTGCCCTTATCGCCACTTTTTCCTTTACCAGATGTTGGGCTCGCTTGTTCTGACTCATCGTCGCTGCCTTTCAGCGTTCCCGTCCCATTTCCTGGGTTAGAGTACTTAGCGTGAGCATTTAGCTCTTCTTGGGTGACGAACCCATCCTTGTCTTTATCAAACGATGCAAAGGCACTGAGTTTGTTTCTACCATCAGTACCATCGTCTTCAGATTCCTCTTCTTCCACCTCATCATCATCTCGAGTTCCACGGTACTGGTTAAATTCTTCTGCTGACACTTTGCCATCACCGTCTGTGTCCATCACACTCAGTTCTGGAGGTGTTTTGGTGCGATTGTTATCATCGCCGTTTTCAACCTCTTCTTCGGCAAAAAGATTAAAACTTACCAGTGTCACTAATATCACTAACCACCTTAGTCCTTTAAACATGCCTCTATCTCCTCTGTACTTCCCTGTTAACATTTTAGTTTACTGATACTATTGTGCATGATTTTCTTACTTCCCTATCAATTGGCATCATTATCCAGAAGCGTTTTAGCTTTGTGTACACTTGCAGTGGGTCTAGATCACTAACGTACGGCAACAACACATCGTCCAACTGACCAAGATAAACGGGAATATTGGTCACTGATGGCACATGATGATAAACAATAGTGAGTAGGTTTAGCGCATCATCAAAGTCGCTTGCAGGTTCTAGCTCTAGATATTGTGAACCCTGTTGGAGGAACTTGGCCTAATCAGGCAGTACATAGCGAGGTTTGAATGGAGCATGCCCTTCAAACATGTCACACAATGCTCCCTCTTTCATTGCATCTCTTACTTGCTGCGAGATTTCCATATAAGGCAAACTCGCTTCGGCCTCAAGCGCGAGAAACTGGTTTTTCTGTTTAGGGGAAAGAGTCGCATCTGTGACTATGTTGTAGATACGTGTTTGGAACTCATTATAGCTATCTGACATGTTAGCAAATCCTTATTGTTTTTAAGGATTTTATCTCAATCGGTTGAATGTCCACTATTGAAACCACGTTGATCACATATTTCCATTTTGGAAATTAATGTAAGTAACACACCTCCATTGAACTTCCGTACTCGTCATCCCCTCATAATTTAGAACCAGATTGTCATTACTCGATTTTGCGACAGTTTCGATCATAGTCGGATGAGTCATTGTATACCAATAGGAGGTTTTATGCGGAGTTCTCAGGCTCCACCAGCATTCACTGCTGTTGGATAAGTCTATGTGGATAACGCACTGAGTTGCCTATCGTCACGACAAAATGAATTCGTGGAAGTTTTCTCAATCTCGTAGTCAATTGTGGCTAGAATGGCGCAACCTTTCTATTCGGATAGCCTCCATGAGTCTACTTGAAAACCTCTTCATTATTATGGCGCTGATCTTAATCAGCTGTTTTTTTTCGATGTCAGAAATCTCTTTGGCCGCAGCGCGAAAAATTCGCTTGCGCCAACTTGCGGACGATGGCGATCATCGAGCCACTTTGATCCTTGGGCTACAAACGCACCCAGGTAACTTTTTTACCGTGGTGCAAATTGGCTTGAACGCTGTTGCCATCATGGGCGGCATCGTCGGTGAATCAGCGTTCACTCCCTATATCGCTGCCATGCTGAGCAGTTGGATCCCTACTGCGTGGATCGCACAGACCAGCTTTGTACTCTCTTTTACCTTAGTTACCAGTCTGTTTATTTTATTTGCCGACCTGATGCCTAAACGTATCGCTATGGCCATGCCAGAAACCGTTGCTTTAACCCTAGTAAAGCCGCTAATGGTGTGCATTCTAATCCTCAAGCCTATCGTATTAGTCTTTAACGGATTGGCGACACTGATTTTTCGCTTGTTACGCGTTCCCGCGGAGCGTAATGACGACATCACCAGTGATGATATTTACGCGGTTATGGATGCAGGCGCAGAAGCGGGCGTACTCGATACAAATGAGCAACAGATGATGGAAAGCGTGTTCCAGATGCAATCCATTGCTGTTACTTCAGCCATGACGCCACGCGAAAACATCGCTTTTCTCTCTCTTGATGACGATGAAAGCATGCTCAAACGTAAAATCGCCGACAACCCCCATCACAAGTTCCTTGTTTGTGATGGACAACTTGATGCGATTAAGGGCTTCGTCAATTCAACCGAGCTGTTGATTCGCCTTATTAACGAGCAAACTTTGGACTTAAAAAACAGCAGCGTGGTGCAAACCTGCCCTATCATCCCTGATACGTTGAGCTTATCCGAAGCATTGGATTACTTTAAAACCAATCGCGTCGACTTCTCTGTGGTGATGAACGAATACGCGCTAGTGCTTGGCGTCGTGACGTTTAATGATTTACAAAGCGCAGTAATGGGTAGCTGGGTGTTGGCCGAAGGTGAAGAGCAAATTGTCGCTCGCGATGAGCACTCTTGGCTGGTTGATGGTGTAACGCCTATCACCGATGTGATGCGCACGCTGCAAATTGACGAATTACCACACTCTCAAAACTACGAAACCATCGCTGGTTTTATGATGTTTATGCTGAAAAAAATTCCTCGTCGTACCGACTCGGTCACCTTCTCAGGCTACAAATTTGAGGTCGTTGACATTGATGACTATAAAGTAGACCAACTGCTGGTCACTCGTGTGGAACAGAAAGATGATGAGAAGTAACAAAGTTAAGAGCAAGTAAAAAGGACAGGCACGGCACCGTTAGGTAGTACTAATACCCTTGACATAATTTAACTGTGAAATCGGTATAGTTTACCCAACTGGGGAGAGAATGGCGTTCTGTGAGCCGCTGTTGGCGTGAATGAGTCTATTGAGGCTTTTTTGAACAATGAGTGACTCACCAAAAACATTTTTGGTTTGGTGTGGGTTTCTTCTCCCCCAGTCAAACGTACGATTAACAGTAATCTTCATCCTTATAAAGCTCACTGATGAAGTCAAGCTCTTCATCAGTGAGTAATTGCCCGGACTTCTCC